>DASTMB010000081.1 GCA_035714365.1 Mycobacteriales bacterium
GCCACGGTCCCGCGACTCCCCCGCCCGGTCCCGGCCGCGGCCCCTGTCGGGCGGGGCCGGTGCGGTTTGTTCTCTCAGCCCCTCTTCAGGTTCGCGTGCCACCGTGGCCGCAGTCGCCTGATGAAGGAGCCGCTCGTGGACGCCGTCGAGCCCGCCACCCGCCCCGCCCGCCGCCGCGCGTACGCCGCCGCGCTCGTCGGCACCGGCCTCCTCGCCGGTGTCGTCGTCGCGGGGCTGAACGTCGCCAGCGCGCAGACCCCCACCCCCACGCCGAGCGTCCCGCCGAAGGCGGGGGCGCCGCACCTGCCCGGCCCGCACGGGCGGCACGGCGGTCGCGACGGCGGCCTGCGCGGGGCGCTGCACGGCGAGTTCACGACCCGCAAGCCGGGCGGCGGTTTCCAGACGATGGCGATGCAGGTCGGCGAGGCCACCGCCGTGAGCGCCACGTCGATCACGGTCAGGAGCGAGGACGGCTTCAGCCGGACGTACGCCGTCGGCGACGGGACGCTGGTCAACGCCGGCGACAGCGGCATCGCGGACGTCAAGACCGGCGACCAGGTGCACGTGCTCGCGACGGTCTCCGGCGGGACGGCGACGGCGGTCAAGGTCGGCGACGTGACGCGGATCCGCGAGCTGCGCGGCCGGTGGCGCCCCGCCCCCGGCGGCCCCCGGATGCCCGGCGGCCCCGGCGCACCCGGTGCCCCCGGCGCACCCGGCGCTTCCGGCGCGGAGTCGGAGATCTGACGCGGCGCTCGCCGCGGCGGCGTGGCCGCGGCGGGCTCCGTCGCGAGCACCAGCAGAAGCTCGAGGTCCCGTCGACCCTGCCGCCCGGCCCTGGGAGCGGCCTGGGCGCGGGCGGTCAGCCGTTCGTGAGGTCCCAGTCGACCATGATCGTCGGCCCGCGGTCGCGGCCGCCGGCGGCGGCGTAGGTACGGCGGGCGGCGGCGTTGCCCTCCTCGGTGAGCACCCACATGCCGTAGCAGCCGCGTTCCCGGCCCAGGTCGGCGAGCGCTGCGGTGAGCGCCCGCCCGACGCCGCGGCCGCGCGCCTCCTCCGCCACGCCGAGCTCGTAGAGGAACAGCTCGGTCCCCTTGTCCGGGTGCGTCGCCTCCACCCCGCTGACGAACCCGACCGCGTCCGCGCCGTCGAACGCCATCAGCAGGTGGTGCCCGGGCTCGTTCAGGAACCGGCGGGTCGCGTCGGGGAGCGGCGGGTGGTCGAACAGCCGCGCGGCGGCGGCGACCACCACCTCGTCACCCGGCCCGAGGCGGCGGATCTCCACGTCAGCCGTAGACGACGTACCCGCCGGCGACGACCGCGCGCGACGACGTGCCGGTGGCGAAGAAGTCCCGCAGGTACGTCGTCGCGCTCGGCGGCCACGCGTGCTTGAGGCCGCTGACGCTGACCAGCTTGTAGTCGAGCGTGGTCGTGCCCGCCGTCTCGGCGTACGCCGCCGGGAACGTCACCGCGCAGTACGTCGAGTACCCGCCGTTGTACGGCACGACGGTGTCGGCGGTGCCGTGGATGTGGCGGACGTGGGCGAGACCGTTCGAGCAGGGGGCGACGAGGGTGCCGGCGACGCTGCTGACGCGGCGGAACACCTCCGGGTGCTCGCACCCGGCGCGCAGCGCGAGCATCCCGCCGTTGGAGAACCCGGCCAGGTAGACCGGCCCGTAGTGGCCGCGGCGGCGCAGGCTGACGACGACGTCGAGGAGGTAGCGGACGTCGTCGACGCCGTTGCTCATCGCGGTAGAGCAGCAGCCGCCGGCGTTCCACGTCTTCGTCGGCGACTCGCCGTAGACGATCGTCCAGCCCATCGACGTGCCGACGTGGTCGAAGCCGGTCTGCGCGGCGAGCGTCGCCGAGGAGTTGTACATGCCGTGCAGCAGGACGACGTTCGGCGAGGTGGTGCCGAGGGTGCCGCGCTGCTCGACGCTGATCGAGTAGCGGCGGCCGGACGCGAGCGACACGGAGTACGCCGCGTGCGCCGGCGCGGGCAGCAGCGCCACCGCCGCGCATGCGGCGGCCAGGGTGGCGACGGTACGTGCGAGACGCCGGACTGCGTGCACCTGCTCCCCCGGGTGGGTCGGGTTCGACCCCGAGCGTACCCGGCGAAGGGGACGGATCAGTAGTTACCGACCAGACAGCCCTGCCCGACGTAGACGAGGCAGACCAGCATGCCGCAGTCCAGCTCGTCCTCGTGGCACGGCGGGTGGCAGGAGAAGTCGACCGGGCCGGTGCAGACGCCGCCCGGGGACGGCGGTTCGGCGGCGGTGGCCGGGAGGGCGAGCGCGAGGGCGAGGCCGGCGGCGGCGAGGAGTCGGGTCATGGCGGCGGAGTCTGCCGCTCTGGCCGTTCCGGGCGCAACGCCGTACCGTGGCTGGTCCGCTGTGCCCTACACACAGGAGGAACCCCCGCATGCCCAGCCGTGCCCCGCTCGCCGCCGCCGCGCTCGCCGCGGCCGCGACCCTGCTCTCCACCCCGCAGCCCGCCAGTGCGTGGGCGCCCGCCGGCAGCGCGCCGATCCACCCCGGCGTGCAGACCGTCACCGGCGGCAGCAACCAGTGCACCGCGAACTTCGTGTTCAGCGACAGCGCCGGCAACGTCTACATCGGCCAGGCCGCCCACTGCGCCTCCCGCGGCGCCGCCACCGACACCAACGGCTGCACCACGCCGTCCATGGGCCTCAACACCAACGTCTCCGTCGGCGGCGCCTCCCGCACCGGCAAGCTCGTCTACAGCTCGTGGCTGACCATGCAGGCCCGCCACGAGACCAACACCTACCCCTGCCAGTACAACGACTTCGCGCTGGTCAAGCTCGACGCCGCCGACGTGGGGCGGGTCAACCCGTCGGTGCCGTTCTGGGGCGGCCCGCGCGCGGTGCGGTCCGGGCCGCTGGTGCGCGGCGAGCAGGTCGTGTCGTACGGCAACTCCGGCCTGCGCTTCGGCATCACCACGCTGAGCCCGAAGCAGGGCGTCGCGCTCGGTACCGCCGGCTACGGCTGGACCCACCCGCTCTACACCGCCACCCCGGGCATCCCCGGCGACTCGGGCAGCGGGTTCATGGACGCCAACGGCGACGCGTTCGGCGTGCTGAGCACGATCAGCGCGCTGACCACGAACAACGCCGGCGACCTGAAGAGCGAGCTCGACTACATGCACGCCTACTCGACGTTCACCTCGGTGAACCTCGTGCCCGGCGACGTGCAGTTCACCGGCCCGCTGCCGTAGCCGCTCAGCCCGCCGAGATCATCAGCGAGCAGACCGGCGTCGGCGTGCTGCTGGCGGGGACGAGGGCACCGGTGGTCTGGCCGGTGTCCGGGTCGACCCAGTTCGCGTCGTAGAGCCAGTCGTTGGTGCTGTTGCCGTCGACGTCGATGACTGCCGAGCAGAGGTACTGGTCGGCCGTGACGGCGGCGTGGTACGACACCGGCCCCTGCGAGAACAGCACCCCTGTGCCGCTGGCGGGCGGCGCGCCGGTGTCCGGACCGGGTCCGGGGTAGCTGTACCGCCCGTCGGGCGCGGCGTAGTTGTAGGTGCCGGTGAACTGGATCCAGCAGAGCAAGGTGCCGCTGCTCACCCGCGGCGGTTGCGTCGGGATCCCGGGAAGTCCGCTCGGCGGAACCCCGATCGGGAACGCGTCGCCGAGGTCGCCGACGACCAACGGACCGGCGACGAGGTGGCCGACGTTGACGGTCTCGTCCGGGATCACCTGGCCGGACGGGTCGTTCGTCGTCACGGCGGTACACACCGACCCGGCGAGCGGCTCGCCCTGCGCGTGCGCGGCCGGCGCCGTCAGCAACGCGCCACCCAGCGCCAGGATGCCGACCGCGTGGAGTGCTCTCATGGCTGCCCGCCTTCGCCGACGGCGCCTGCCGCGGGCCGCCCGCGCGCCGTTCACCCCCTACACGCGCGGACGGCGCGGTCCTTACACGTCCGGGCCGGTGGCCGGGCGGCGCAGCCGCAGCTCGAGCTCGGTGGCGAGGCGCGTGCCGGGGTCGTCCAGCGACAGGCCGGAGAGCTCCTCGATCCGCCGCAGGCGGTACCGGAACGTCTTCGGGTGGATGTAGACGGCCGCCGCCGCGGTCGCGACGTCGCCGTGCGCGTCGAGGTACGCGCGCAGCGTCGCCCGGTACGCGGTGCGCCGCGCGGCGTCGTGCGCGGCCAGCCGCGCCACGCCCCCGCCGTCGACCGGCGGCACCCGGCGCAGCGCGTCGCGCAGCGCCACGAACGTCGCCTCCGTGCGCACCTGCTCGAACGCCGTCACGCCCGGCCGTCCCGCCCGCAACGCGAGCACGGCGAGGCGGCGCGAGGCGGCCGCGTCGGCGGCGGGCACGGCCGGGCCGGTGGCGGCGCGGACGGCGACGCCGAGCGCGGCCGCGGCGGCCAGCACGGCGCGGCCGGCCGCGGCGGGCACGGGGTCGCCGGTGAGCGGCACCGTCGCGTGCGCGAACGGCCCGGCGCCGGCCGGGACGACCGGGCCGCACTCCCGCAACGACTGCGCGACGAGCGCGGCGAGCTGCCGCCCGGTCGCCGGGGCGGCCGCCGCGAACGCGACCGCCGTCGTCGTCGCGGGTCCGGCCACCGCGCGCGCGGGCGGCGGCGGGCAGGTCAGGGCGAGGCGGCAGAGCAGCCGTTCGCCGGGGTCGCCGAGGTCGAGCCCGGACACCTCGACGAGGCGGCGCAGCCGGTACCGGAACGTGTTGGCGTGCACGCCGAGCACCGCCGCCGCGCGGACGACGTTGCCGAACGAGTCGAAGTACGCCGCCAGCGTCGGCAGGTACGCCGTGCCGCGCGCCGCGTCCTCCGCGCGCAGCACGGCGAGCCGCGGCGGCCGCAGCCGCTCCTCCGCGAGCACCTCGCCGCACACCGCCGCGACCGCGGTCACCGGTCCCGGCTCGCGCCGTTGCGCCACCGTCATCGCGATCCCCTCCGCTGGCAGTACGCGCCGCGGCGGGGATTCCTTCGGTCGGACTCGCGCTCAACACCGCACCCCCGCGGTGCCGATCACGATCTGGAACGGCCGCGCGCTCCCCCCGCGCGCGGCCGTTCCTCCCGTTCCCGGGTTAGCCTGTGGCCGTGGACGTCCTGGCCAGGCACAACGTGCACGTGACGGGGGACCCGGACGGGCAGCCGATGGTCTTCGCGCACGGTTTCGGCTGCGACCAGAACATGTGGCGGTTCGTGGCGCCGCGGTTCGCGGACCGGTTCCGGGTCGTGCTGTTCGACCACGTCGGCAGCGGCGGCTCCGACCTGTCCGCGTACGACCCCGAGCGGTACGCGTCGCTGCACGGCTACGCGCGCGACGTGGTCGAGATCTGCCACGCGCTCGACCTGCGCGACGTCGTCTTCGTCGGCCACTCCGTCTCCGCGATGGTCGGCGTGCTCGCCGCCGCGGCCGAGCCGGGGCTGTTCGCGAAGCTGGTGCTCGTCGGCCCGTCGCCGCGGTACATCGACGACGCGGCGTACACGGGCGGGTTCTCCGAGAACGACATCGGCGAGCTGCTCGACTCGCTGGACAGCAACTACCTCGGCTGGTCGTCCGCGATGGCGCCCGTGATCATGGGCAACGCCGACCGGCCCGAGCTCGGCGAGGAGCTGACCGCGTCGTTCTGCCGCACCGACCCGGCGATCGCGCGCGACTTCGCGCGGGTGACGTTCCTCTCCGACAACCGCGGCGACCTCGCGCGCGTCGAGACGCCGGCGCTCGTGCTCCAGTGCACCGACGACGTCATCGCGCCCGTCGCCGTCGGCGAGTACGTCGCCTCGACCATGCCGAACGCCTCCCTCGTGCTGCTCGACGCGACCGGCCACTGCCCGAACCTCAGCGCGCCGGACGCGACCTCCGACGCGATCGCGGCGTTCGTCGCGTGAGGGCGGCGGCGCCGTGAGCGACCGCGCCCTCGAGGCGTTCCACGCCGCTCTGCTCGACGACGACCCGGCCGAGCTGTACGACCGCGCGCCCTGCGGCTACCTCTCCACGACGCCGGACGGCGTCGTCGTCAAGGTCAACGCGACGTTCCTCACCTGGACCGGCCACGCGCGGGAACAGGTCGTCGGCCGGACGTTCGCGTCGCTGCTGTCGGCGGGCGGGCGGATCTACCACGAGACGCACTACGCGCCGCTGCTGCGGATGCGGGGCAGCGTCCGCGAGATCGCGTTGGAGATCGTGTGCGCCGACGGCTCGCGGCTGCCGGTGCTCGTGAACTCCGTCCTCGACCGCGCGGCCGACGGCACGCCGCGCGTCATCCGCACCGCCGTCTTCGACGCGACCGACCGGCGCGAGTACGAGCGCGAGCTGCTGCGCGCCAAGCGGCGCGCCGAGGAGTCGGAGGCGAACGCGCTGGTGCTGGCGCGGACGTTGCAGCGCACGCTGATCCCGCCGACGCCGCCGGAGGTGCCCGGCCTCGACGTCGCGGCGGCGTACCGGCGCCGGCCGGCGACGGGCGCGAGGTCGGCGGCGACTTCTACGACGTGTTCGAGGTCGGGCCCGGCGACTGGGTCGTCGCGATCGGCGACGTCTGCGGCAAGGGCGTCGACGCCGCCGTCGTCACCGCCGTCGCGCGGTACACGCTGCGCGCCGCGGCCGTCCGCGTCACCTCCCCCGCCGAGGCGCTGGCGATCCTCGACGACGTGCTGCGGCGGCACGAGACCGACCGGTTCTGCACCGTCGCGCTGCTGCGGCTGCGCGAGCACGACGGCGGCTGGACCGCGACCGTCTCCTCCGGCGGCCACCCGCGGCCGTTGCTGCTGCGGCCCGGCGCGGCGCCGGAGTGGTTCGGGCCGGAGGGGTCGCTGATCGGCGTGCTGGACGGGGCGGCGTTCGAGGACGCGTCGACCGAGCTGCGTCCCGGCGACGCGCTCGTGCTCTACACCGACGGCGTCACCGAGGCGCGCAGGGACGGCGAGTTCTACGGCGAGGCGCGGCTGGTCGACCGGGCCGTGCGGTCGGCCGTCGCCGCGGCAACGATCGCCGAGGAGCTCTGCACCGACGTCGTCGACTTCCAGCGCGGCGACGCGCGCGACGACATCGCGATCGTGGCCGTGCGCGTGCCGGCGCCGGAGGGCTGACCCCGGCGCCGGCCCCGCGTCACACGCCGGTCCGCAGCGCCCCCGGGAAGCCGGCGTCGGCCTCCCAGATGTCGGTGAAGACCATCGCGCAGTTCGTCGCGGTGCTCGAGTGCGTCCCGCCGCTGAGGATGCCGCGGGCGGTGATGCCGCCGTCGGTGCGGACGGTGTAGACGGGGGCGCCGGAGTCGCCGTGCTGCGAGCACGAGCCGTAGCGGAACGCCATGACCGCCGGCCGGACCGTCTCGCCGTTCGTGTACCGGTAGCTGGCGGAGATCTCGCCGACGTACCAGCCGCACTGCTCGCCGGAGACGTAGCCGCCGAAGCACGGCTTGTCGCCGATGATCGCCCGCCGGTTCAGCATCTCCTTGACGACCGCGGACGACGACGACGTGGGGCCGCCGCGGTAGATGTACGGCCACGTGGCCCCGCCCTTGTCCAGCAGGATGTACGCGAGGTCGCCGTGGTAGGTCGTCTGGCCGGTCATGTAGACCGTCCCGGTGCCGTCGGTCCACGACTCGCGGTAGCCCGACCGCACGTTGCCCATGTACGTGTCGATCGACGCCGTACCGGAGTAGATCCAGCCGCCGTTCGGCGCGCAGTGCCCGGCGGTGATCATCACGTAGTTCGCGTTGTACCAGCTGAACCCGGCCGTGCAGGATGCGCCGTTCTGGTCCTCGATCTTCGCGCCGCCGTAGTACGGCGAGATGTCCTGCTGCCGGTTCGCCATGAGGCTGCCGCGGTTCGGGTCGACGCGCACCGCGACCGCGCGCGTGCCGTAGCGGCGCGCCAGCGCGCGCAGCAACGGCTCGCTGCGGCGTTCGACGGTGACGAGCACGCGGTCGTGCTCCGGGTCGGGCGAGGCGACGTAGACCAGGTGCCCGTCCGGCACGTCGGCGTCGGTCAGCGCGATCGCGTCCTGCTGGATGCGGTCGAGCTCGGCCCGGCTCGCCACCACCCGCCGGACGCGCCGCGGCACCGCCGCGCCGCGCGCGGGCACGAACGCCGCGGCCGTGGCCAGGCCGGCCGGCGTCACCGCGTCGAGGACGACGGTGCCGGAACGCCGGTCCACCCACGGGTAGCCGAGGTCGGCCGGGTGCCGTTCCGAGAGCGTCCACGCGTCGTCCAGCGCGCCGGCGACCTCCTCGGTCACCGGCGGCACCTCCGTGATCCGCGTCGGGAGCACCGTGAGCCCGCTGGGCTCCGCCCGCGCCGCGACCGGCGCCGAGACCGCGGCGAGCGCGCTCAGCGCGGCCGCCCCTACCAGTACGCGACCGCGGTGCGGTCGCCGCGCACGACGTGCCATGGCCCCTCCTCCATGCCGTCCGCGCCGGACGGCTCCGGGGCGGGGACGGACCGTACTGCCGTTCGCCGCGCGGCGATACGGGGGTGCCCCTCCCGCAAACTCGCTGGACGCGGCCCCGGGGTCACGGTGGGATGCGCGGCGATGCCCAGGATGCACGCGGACGAGGTGGAGATCGGGCCGGACCTCGTCCGGCGGCTGCTGCGCGCGCAGCTCCCGCGGTGGGCCGACCTGCCGCTGACCCACCTGTCCTCGGCCGGCACCGACAACACCATCTACCGGCTCGGCGACGACCTCGCCGTGCGGCTGCGCCGCCGCCCCGGCGCCGCCGGCCAGGTGGACAAGGAGTACGCCTGGCTGCCGCTGCTCGCGCCGCACCTGCCGGCGGAGGTCCCGGTCCCGCTCGCGCTCGGCGGGCCGGGCGAGGGGTACCCGTGGACGTGGTCGGTCTGCCGCTGGGTGCACGGCGACGTCGTGCCGACCGACGGGCTGCCCGACGCGGCGGCGCTGGCGTGCGACCTGGCGGCGTTCGTCGTCGCGCTGCGCGGCTGCGACGCGACCGGCGGGCCGCCGCCCGGCGACCACAACTTCGGCCGCGGCGTCCCGCTCGCCGCCCGCGACGCGCTGACCCGCCGCTGCCTCGCCGAGCTCGGCGACCTGGTCGACGCGGCGGCCGTGCTGCGCGTGTGGGAGGCGGCGTTGCGCGCGCCGGTGTGGGACCGGCCGCCGGTGTGGGTCCACGGCGACCTCCAGTCCGGCAACCTGGTCGCCCGCGACGGCCGGCTGCGCGGCGTCATCGACTTCGGCGGCCTCGGGGTCGGCGACCCCGCCGTCGACCTCCTCCCGGCGTGGAACCTGCTGCCCGCCACGGCCCGCGCCACCTACCGCGCGGCAACGGGCGCCGACGACGCGACGTGGGAACGCGGCCGCGCGTGGGCGCTGTCCGTCGCCGTCGTCGCGCTGCCGTACTACCTGCACACCAACCCGGCGATCGTCGCGCAGTCCTGGCACGTCGTCGCCGAGGTGCTCGCGGACGCCGCCTAGACCAGGTCGTCCATCGCGCGCAGCACGCGCTTCTCCGACACCGGGAACGCCGTGCGCATCGTCGGCGCGAACAGCTGCACCCGCAGCTCCTCGATCATCCAGCGGACGTGCCGCACCGCCTCGTCGTGCCGCCGCGCCGGCGGCAGCCCGCGCAGCAGCTCGTCGTACTCGTCCTCGAGCTGCCGGACCACCTGCGCGTTGAGCCGGTCCCGGCCCGGGTCGCGCGGCAGGCGTTCCAGCCGGACCTCGACCGCCTGGAGGTAGCGCGGCAGGTCGCGCAGCCGCTGCCGACCCGTCTCCGCCACGAACCCCTCGTGCACCAGGCGGTCGAGCTGCCGGTCCACGTCCGCCGGCAACGCCGCGCGGTCGCGCACCCGCCGCGCCGCGGCGAGCGCCTCCCCTGCCGCCACCACCACCTCGAACGTCGCGTCCGCCAGCTCCGGCCGCACCCGGTCGCGCAGCTCGGCGAACGCCGCCTCCGTCCACGGCGGCTCGTCCACCAGCGAGTCGAGCGCGGCGACGACGCAGTCGTCCAGCAGCGCCGGCACCGACGGGTACGGGCTGGCCGGCAACGCCAGCTTCACCTGCTTCGGCAGCCGGCCGACGACGGCGCGCACCGGGTTGCCGAGGCCGAGCAGCAGCAGGCGGCGGACGCCCGCGCGGTGCGCCACGCGCTGCTCCGCCTCCGTCGCCAGCACCCGCACGCCGACCGTCGCGCCCTCGTCCACCAGCGCCGGGAACCCCTGCACCGTCCCGCTCGCGAACGTCCGCGGCACATCCGTCCACGCCGTCAGTCCGCGGCGTTCGACCTCGGTCGCCGCCGACGACAGCGCCTCCAGCACGGCCGGCCAGGCCTTGGCGCGCAAGGCTTCCAGGTCCTTCCCGGCCGCGACCTCGCGCCCGCGCTCGTCCACCACGCGGACCGTCATGCGCAGGTGCGGCGGCACGCGCGACCAGTCCCACGCGTCGTACGGCACCACGACGCCGGTCATCCGCCGCAGCTCGTCGGCGAGCACGTCGAGCAGCGGCCCCGACCGCGGCACGACCCGCCGCAGCACCGCCGCCGCCGTGTCCGGCACCGGCACGAGGCCGACGCGCAACGGCTTCGGCAGCGACCGCAGCAGCGCCGTCACCAGGTCGAGCCGCAGCCCCGCCACCTGCCAGGTCAGGTCGTCGCCGTCGACGCGCGGCAGCACCGCGAGCGGCACCTCGACCGTCACGCCGTCGGCCGGGTCGCCCGGGTCGAACCGGTACGTCAACGGCAGGTGCAGGTCGCCCTGCACCCACTCGCCGGGGAACTCGCCGAGGTCGACGCCGGCGCGCAGCACCAGGTCGCGCGGGAACGTCAGCAGGTCCGGCGTCGCGCGGCGCGCCTGCTTCCACCACGCGTCGAAGTGCCGCGCCGACACGACGTCGGCGGGGATGCGCGCGTCGTAGAAGTCGTGCAGCGCCTGGTCCTCCACGACCAGGTCGCGCCGCCGCGCCCGGTGCTCCAGGTCCTCGACGTCGGCGAGCAGCGCGCGGTTGGCGGCGAAGAACGCGTGGTGCGTCTCCCAGTCGCCCTCCACCAGCGCCGAGCGGATGAACAGCTCGCGCGACACCGCCGGGTCGATCCGCCCGTAGTCGACCGTGCGGCCGGTGACGAGCGGGATGCCGTAGAGCGTGACGCGTTCCGTCGCCACGACCGAGCCGCGCTTGCGCGACCAGCGCGGCTCGCTGTAGCGGCGCACCACCAGGTGCCCCGCCAGCGGCTCCACCCACTCCGGCTCGATCCGCGCGCAGATCCGCCCCCACAGCCGCGACGTCTCCACCAGCTCGGCCGCCACCACCCACCGCGGCGGCTTCTTGAACAGCGCGCTGCCCGGGAACACCGCGAACTTCGCGCCGCGCGCGCCCAGGTACTCGTTGCGGTCGGCCTCCTTCAGGCCGACGTGCGAGAGCAGACCGGCGAGCAGCGCGCCGTGCACGCGCCGGCCGTCCGCCGGCGTCGCCGCCTCGTGCAGCCCCAGGTCGGCGGCGATGCGGGCGAGCTGGCCGTGCAGGTCCTGCCACTCGCGCACCCGCAGGTAGTGCAGGAACTCCGCCTTGCAGAGCCGCCGGAACGCGCTGGAGGACAGCGCGTCCTGGCGTTCCTGGAGGTGGTCCCACAGCTTCAGGTAGGCGAGGAAGTCCGACGCCGGGTCGGCGAACCGCGCGTGCATCGCGTCCGCCGCCTGCTGCTTGTCGGCGGGGCGTTCGCGCGGGTCCTGCACCGTCAGCGCCGCGGCGATCACGAGCACCTCGCGGAGGCAGCCGTTGCCGTCCGCCTCGAGCACCATCCGCCCGAACCGCGGGTCGAGCGGGAGCTGCGCCAGCCGCCGCCCGAGCGGCGTCAGCCGCGGCTCGCCCCGCCCCTCCTCCAGCGCGCCCAGCTCGTGCAGCAACGCCACCCCGTCGCGCACCGCGCGCCGGTCCGGCGGGTCCACGAACGGGAACTCCTCGACCTGCCCGAGCCCCAGCGCCGCCATCCGCAGCACCACGCTGGCGAGGTTCGTGCGCTGGATCTCGGGGTCGGTGTACTCCGGCCGCGCGAGGAAGTCCTCCTCCGAGTAGAGCCGCACGCAGATGCCCTCCGCGACGCGGCCGCAGCGGCCCTTGCGTTGGTTCGCCGACGCCTGGCTGACCGCCTCGATCGGCAGGCGTTGCACCTTCAGCCTCGTGCTGTAGCGCGAGATGCGCGCCGTGCCCGGGTCGACCACGTAGCGGATGCCGGGGACCGTCAGGCTGGTCTCCGCGACGTTCGTGGCGAGCACCACGCGGCGGCCGTTCGACCGCTCGAAGACGCGGTGCTGCTCCGCGTGCGACAGCCGCGCGTACAGCGGCAGCACCTCCGTGTCGCGCAGGTCCAGCCGGCGCAGCGCGTCCGCCGTGTCGCGGATCTCGCGCTCGCCGGACAGGAACACCAGCACGTCCCCCGGCCCCTCGTGCCGCACCTCCCGCACCGCGTCGACCACCGCCTGCACCGGGTCGGTGTCCTCGTCCGGCGGGCGGTAACGCACCTCCACCGGGTACGTCCGCCCGCTCACTGTCATTACGGGCGCGCCGCCGAAGTGCGCGCTGAACCGTTCCGTCTCGATCGTCGCGCTGGTGACGATCACCTTCAGGTCCGGCCGGCGCGGCAGCAGCCGCTTCAGGTAGCCGAGGAGGAAGTCGACGTTCAGGCTGCGCTCGTGCGCCTCGTCGATGATCAGCGTGTCGTACTGGCGCAGCTCGCGGTCGCTCTGGATCTCCGCCAGCAGCACGCCGTCGGTCATCAGCTTCACGAGCGTGTCGTCATTCGATCGGTCCGCGAAGCGCACCTTGAAACCCACCGTCGTGCCGAGGTCGGTACCCAGCTCCTCCGCGATGCGGTCCGCGACCGTCCGCGCCGCCAGCCGCCGCGGCTGCGAGTGCCCGATCGTGCCCCTGATGCCGCGGCCGAGCTCCAGGCAGATCTTCGGGAGCTGCGTCGTCTTCCCCGACCCCGTCTCACCCGCGACCACCACCACCTGGTGGCCCGCGATCGCCTCCGCCAGCGCGTCCTTCGCCTGGCTCACCGGCAGTTCGGGTGGGTACGTGATGGTTGGCCGGTTCGCGAGCCGGCGCGCGATGCGCTGCTCGGCGCGCCCCACCTCGGCGGCGAGACGTTCCAGCGGCTCGCGTCCCTGCTCCAACCGCCGGCGCAGCCGGTGCTCGTCGCGCAACGTCAGGGAAGGGAGGCGGTCGAGCAGCGCGGGGGTGCTCGGGGTCGTCGCCATGGCGCCGTTCAGCCTAGGTCCCCAAGCGCACGCCGACACCCTGATAACGGATGGCGGGAGAACCAGGCGGCTGTTCGGCGGACGGCGGACAATCTGCTCGTGCCTGTCGTCGTCCGCGCCCGTGATAGAGAGTTGGGTTCGGGGTCGCAACGTCCGCTCATGCCGCAACGGGAGTGGCGGTGATGCCGGGCGGTCGGCGGGCGGCGCTGCGTCGACGCAGTCGTGTGCCTGCCACGGCGACTGCAACTTAGCCGCGCGTGATCGTTGCCCGGCCCTACGGTCTCACCATGGCCCTGACACCTGACCAGCGCAGTGCACAGCGACGCCTCATCGGCCTTGTCCGCGTCGGCAGCAACGGCTCCCTGAGCCGTGAGCACGGACTTGGCTGGTGGCGCGAGGAGACGGACGGCGAGTGGAAGAGTGGACACAACGACATCACGGAGATGTTCGAGGCTCTCGGCATCCCCTACGACGTCACGATCGAGAAGCGACCGATCCGCGGACGCGTCCGAGCGGTCATCGGCGCCTACGTCGCATGGGATGACCTCCCAGCTGTCGTGCGCTGGATGCCTTCGTTCCAGCAGTTGATCGACCAGGTGGAGGCTGGCGGCTAGTGATGAGGCACACGCGCCTACCGGTTCGGGTAGGACAGTCGGTGCTGGCAACGACCGCTCTCGCAGCCGGTCGTACCGACCGCTGGGCGAGCGGTAGTGCCGGCTACCGACGTTCGCCATTGAATCCTGCGGTCAGTCCCCCGCTCCGCCAGGTACATGGCCGCACGCCGACCGGAAAACTGTCGGCGTACGTTGCGCGACCGCACAGACGGCAGTCCGAGGCGGGCGCACCCCGGCGGAGGCGCGCGTCGATCCCGATGGCACCAACGACGACCGAGAGGCATCCATCGGATGCGTCCCCGTGACGGGCGAGGCGCTCTCGTGCCGCGCAGCGCTTGGGGCAAATTGGGGGCAAATGATCTTGAGGCCTGATCCGAAGGGTCCGGATCAGGCCTCTGACCTGCGCGTTCTTTGTAGCGGGGGCAGGATTTGAACCTGCGACCTCTGGGTTATGAGCCCAGCGAGCTACCGAGCTGCTCCACCCCGCGTCGGTGTCGAGGACACTACCTCAACCGCGGCCGGCCGCGCCAACCGGTACGCGTCAGCGCGGGGACGGCGAGGGGGACGCGGTCGCGCCGGTGAGGCGGGTCAGCTCGGCGAGCGCCTTGCGCAGGATGTCCTGCTGGCGCGCGTACTCGGCGTAGTCCTGCCGGCCGAACGCCGCGGCACCGGCCTGCAACGCCGCCTGCGCCTGGGCGGTGAGCTGGCGGATGCGGGCGTTCACGTCGCCGCCGGCGGGCGGCTCCGACACAGGGGTGTCGGGGGCGGAGGCGGGCGCGGCGAACGCCTCGTCCAGCGCGTCGGCGAACGTGTCGCCGAAGCCGACGCGGCTGCCGACGCCGACGAACACCCGCTTGAGCTGGGGGATGCGCGCGCCGGACGTGGACTGGACGTAGACGGGCTGCACATACACGAGCGTGCCGCCGACGGGCAGCGTGAGCAGGTTGCCGAGAACGACAGAGGACCCGTGCTGGTCGAACAGCGCGAGCTCCTGCGAGGCGCGCGGTGAGGTCTGGAACGTCGCGGCGCGCTGCTCGGGGCCTGGCACGGCGGTGTTGGTGGGCAGCTCGAGAACGGTGAGGTGGCCGTAGCCGTCGACGTCGTTGACGACGGAGACGAACGCCGCGAGGTTCGGGCGGGACCGCGCGGTGAGCGGCGAGGTGAGCTGGAACGACGGCCGGTCCTGGCCGGGCAGCCGGACGTACTGGTAGTAGGGCGGCTGCGGGGGCAGCTTGCGGGCGGTGCCGTCGGGGTTCTCCTTGTGCAACGACGCGTCGCCGGGGACGGCCCAGAAGTCGGCCTCGCGGAAGAACGCCGCCGGGTCGTCGATGTGGTAGCTGGCGATGAGGTCGCGCTGGATCTTGAACAGGTCCTCGGGGTAGCGCAGGTGCGCGAGCAGCTCGGCGGGCATCTCGGACCGGGGCCGCAGGGTGCCGGGGAAGGTGCGTTCCCAGGTCCGCAGCACGGCGTCGTCCTCGTCCCACCGGTAGAGGGTGACGGTGCCGTCGTACGCGTCGACGGTGGCCTTGACGGCGTTGCGGACGTAGTTGACGGAACGCTGCGTCTGCTGGTGGACGGTGGAGTCGCTGGTGAGCCGGTTGAGGTCGACGCGCTCGGAGTACGGGTAGGCGTTCGAGGTGGTGTAGCCGTCGACGACCCACACGATGCGGCCGCCGACGACGACGGGGTACGGATCCTGGTCGAGCTCGAGGTACGGGGCGGCGCGGCGGACGCGCTCGCGCGGGTCGCGCACGTAGAGGATCCGCGACTGCGGCTTGAGCGCGCCGGAGAGCAGGAGGTACCGCGACCGGAAGCGCACGCTGAACAGCAGCCGCCGCCACAGGCTGCCGATGCCGACGCCGCCCTTGCCGCTGTAGGTGACGACCTCGTCGATGCCGCCGCCCTCGGCCGGCCGGTCGACCTCCTGCTGCGAGGTGCCGACGACGGAGTACTCGGGGGCGCGCTCGCCGAAGTAGATCCGCGGCTGGTCGATGCGGATGGTGCCGGTCGGCGGGATGTCGTGGACGGCGAACTGCGGCTGCCCGAGCGAGTCGACCTCGTTGGTGGGCGCGGCGACGAGACCGTTGCCGTGGGTGAAGACGAGGTGCTCGTTGATCCAGTTGCGCTGCGCGGGCGCGAGGCCGGAGTGGTCGATCTCGCGCGCGCCGACGACGTAGGTCTCGGTCTTCCCGCCGACGTCGTAACGGTCGATGTCGAGCGAGTCGGGGAACCCGTAGTAGCCGCGGATCTGCTGCAACGACTCGAACGCGTCGCGGAGCTTGTTGGGGTCGAGCAGGCGGGCGTTGCCGACGGTGTCGCGGTCGTTGCGGAGCTGCGCGGCCGTGGCGGTCTGCGTGCCGGAGTAGCGGGTGTACGTGACGTCGGTGCCGGTGCGCAGCCGGTACGCCTCGCGGGTGGCGGCGATGTTGCGGCCGATGTACGGCGCCTCGCGCTCGATCTCGTTCGGCTTGACGCGGACCTGCTGCACGAACGTCGGGTACGCGCCGCCGACGACGAGGCTGGACACGAGCATGAGGCCGACGCCGGTGGCGGGCAGCAGCCAGCCGCGGCGCAGCAGCGTGCCGAGGAACAGCAGCGCGCAGATGACGGCGATGACGACGAGCGCCTTCAACGCGGGGAGCTGCGCGTGGACGTCCGTGTACGAGGCGCCGGTCACCTTGCCGCGCGGGGAGAACGCCAGGCCGTACTGGTCGAGGTGGTACGCGTACGCCTTGAGCAGGACGAACAGGCCGAGCAGCACCGCGAGGTGCGCGCGGGTCGCGCCGACGACCCGGTCGTCCTGCGTCTGGAGCCGGATGCCGGCGTAGAGGTAGTGCGTCGCGGCGGCGAGCAGCAGCGACAGGAACACCGCCGCGAACAGGAAGCCGGTGACCATCCGCTGGAACGGGTACGTGAACGCGAAGTAGCCGACGTCCCGGTGGAACTGCGCGTCGCGCACGCCGAAGCGGGCGGCGTTGCGCCACTGGAGCCAGGTCGCCCAGCGGCCCGACGCGGACACGCCGGCGACGACGCCGACGGCGACCGCGACGGCGGCGATCGCGCGGCGGGCGTAGGGGGCGAGCGGCTCGCGGTAGCGGTCGAGGTTGCGCTGCTCCAGCGAGTCCGGGCGCGTCGCCGGTCGGATGCGGTAGGCGACGGCGAGGTTGACGCCGACGGTGACCGCCATGAGCGAGCCGAACAGCGCGAACAGCAGCAGCCGCGTCCGCAGCACGGTGTCGAAGACGCGGGTGAAGCCGACCTCGGCGTACCAGAGCCGGTCGGTCCACAACGACGTGAACAGCACGAACAGCAGGCCGGCGACGACGAGCGTGCCGACGACGAGCGGGAACACGCGCGGGCGCCGGGACGGGCGCGGATCGGCCACGGCGCCAACGTACCCGGCGCGGTGACCGGATGCTCAGCGGGGGACGGCCTCGACGTGGCAGTTGCAGGTGTCGTCGAACGGCGGCACGCCCTCGGCGGCGACGATCTCCTCGGTGAGCTCGGCGCCGTCGCGGCCGTAGCAGCCGGACCGGGGGCAGTACGGGTCGCCGAACCGCTGGCGCGCCGCCCACCCCTCGGCGCCGCGCACCGCCTCGACCACGCCGGCGTTGCGGGCCACGGCGCGCAGCCGGTAGAGCAGCCCCGGCGGCGGCACCGCGGCGGGGTCGGCGACGAGGGTGGCGGCGTACGGCTGGAGGACGGCGATCGCCGCGTCGATCGCGAGGGTCCCGACGTCGCCCTCGGTGGGCACGCCGACCCCGCGCGCCACGCGGGCGCCGCGCGCGGCGTCGGCGAGGAGGGTGACCTCGGCGGCGAAGACGAGGCGCAGCGCGAGGTCGTCGGCGTCGCGGCCCGCGTCGACGGCGACGGTGGCGAACGCCGCGACGAGCGGGTCCATCGGCCCGACCGGGGGCGGCTCCGCCCACGGGACGGAGCGGGGGCGGTCGGGCACGGTCGCGGGGGCGGCCGGCGCGGGCTCGGGCTCGGGCTCGGCGAGCGCGGGCGCCGGAGCCGCCGCGAGGGCGGGCGCGCGCGCCGGGGCGGCGCCGAGCTCGGCGCGCAGCGCGGCGAACAGCACCGGCAGCGGCGGGTGCAGCGCGCGGACGCGGGCGGCGGCCTCGATGCGGCGGGCGTTGGTCATCGGGCGCGGCCCTTCGGTCGGGAGGTGGTGCGCGGGCGGCGGGCCGGGCGCGGCGGGGCGGCCGCGGCGGGCACCTCCAGCGAGAACGCCGAGCCCTTGCCGAGCGTCGACTCGACCACGACGTCGAGGCCGAAGTCGTCGGCGACGCGACGGACGAACGACAGCCCGAGGCCGAGCCCGCCGACGCTGCGGGTCGCGGAGCCGTCCACCTGCTCGAACGGCGTGAAGAGCGTGGCGCGGCGCTCCTCCGGGATGCCGGCGCCGAGGTCGCGGACGGTGAGCCGGACGTGCCGGCCGTCGGGGCCGAGGGAGGCGCCGATGGTGACGGGCTTGCCGGAGTACTTGACGGCGTTGTCGACCAGCTCGTCCAGCGCCTTCGCGACCCAGGCGGGGTCGGCCAGCATGTCGGGCAGCCCGGCGGCGACGCGGCGGCGAAACTCCCGGCCGGGCTCGCGCTTGCGCCACGCGGCGAGGCGTTCGTCGACGAACGTCGCGGGCCGGACGGCGGCGACGTGCGGCTCGACGCGGCCCGCCTCGAGGGCGGCGACGTCGACCAGCAGGTCGACCACGCGCGACATGCGGACGCTCGACTCGAGGATGCTGCTGGCGTAGAGCGCGGTCTTCTCGGCGGGCAGGTCGGGGCGGCGGTGCAGGATCTCGGCGTAGCCGCGGATGGGCGTGAGCGGCGTGCGCAGCTCGTGGCTGACGTTGGAGAGGAACTCCGTCTTCATCCGCTCGACCTCGTGCTCGCGGGTCATGTCGCGGACGACGACGACGTGCCCCTCGGCGCCGCGCAACGGCGTGGCCGCCAGCGCGACCGGCACGAAGCCGCCGTCGGCGCGCTGGAGGACCCCGACGCGTTCGAGGCGGCCACCGTCGAGGGCGGGCAGCAACGGCTCGCCCGACGCGGTGGTGCCGGCGAGGACGTCGGCGACGGCGAGGCCGGCGACGTCCGCCTCCTCGGCGGCGAGGAGGTCGAGCGCGACGCGGTTGACGGCGACGACGCGGTCGCCGGCGTCGGTCGTGACGAGGCCGTCGCCCATGGAGTCGAGGACGGTCTCCAGCCGGCCGCGCAGCGCCGCCTCGTCCTCGGCGGCCTGGCGCAACGACTCGTTGCTCGCGGCGAGCGACGACGTCATGGCGTCGAACGTGCGGGACAGCACGCCGAGCTCGTCGTTGGTGCGCAGCTCGGTGCGGACGTCGAGGTCGCCACGGCGGACGCGCGACGCGGCCAGCGTCAGCTCGGTGACCGGCCGGACGATGCGGCGGCCCAGCGCGACGGCGAGCAGGCCGACGAGCAGCGCGATCGCGACGGTGCCGAGGAACAGCGACGACAGGACGCGGCGCTGCGTGGCGAGGATGACGTTGGAGTCGGCGGAGAGGGCGAGGACGCCGGCCAGCTCGCCGTCCTCGCTGCGGATCGCCTGGTAGCGCACGCCGGGGCGGCGGCCCTCGGCGGCGACGGAGACGCCGTCGTCGGCGTCGGTCGCGGGAGGCAGCGTCAACGTCTCGACCACGCCGTGGCGGCGCAGCTCGGCGTCGATGAGCGTCGTCGCGGACAGGGTGCTGGCGACGCGGCGGTCGGCGACGTAGAGCGTGGCGTCGAGGCCGGTGGCGAGGCCGATGCCGCGGACGTACGTGTCGTCCACGACGGTCGCGTAGAGGGCGGCGCCGTCCGGGCGGCGCGGCCCCGCCTCGCCGCCGAAGACGGGCGCGACGCCGAGCGCGACGAGCGTCGGCCGGCGGCCGAGGACGACGTCGAGGGTGGCGACCGGGTGCCTGCCGCGCGCGGCGAGGACCTCGCGGACGGCGGCGTTGCGGCGGATCGCGGTGGTGGCGACGGAGTCGCCGGCCGAGCTCTCGACGAGACCGGCGTACGGCTTGCAGCGCGGGTTGGCGAGGCCGCAGACGACGCCGCGCAGGGTGGGGCGCGCGGCGGTGACGCCGAGCTGCTGCGCGCACGCGGCGGTCTCGTCGCGGCAGCCGGCGAGGACCTGGGCGAACTGGAGGGAGTTCTGCTTCTCGTCCTTGAGGATCTCGACCTGGCCGCGGGCGACCTCGGCGAGGCGGCGTTCGCTGTCGCGGTTCAGCGAGCCGGTCGCGACGGAGCCGACGATGAGCGCGGTGCCGAGGCCGAGCGCGAGGACCGACGCGAGGATCGCGGCGACGACCTTGGCGAGCAGGCTGTGCTCGACCAGCCGGGCCACGAACGCGAGCATCGCGACCGACGCGACCCCGCGCAGCGCGAGCAGCGCGACCGCGGCGGCGGCCGAGTGCCGCGCGGCCGGCGCGAGCAGCTCGCTGCCGGCGGTGAGGACGAGCGCGACCGTGAGCAGGACGCGGCCGGCGCGGCGGGCGCGGACGGTGAGCGCGGCGGCCGCGGCGGCGGCGACGGCGGCCAGCCCGGCCGGGCCGGCGGCGGCGCCCACCGGGACGACGACGGCGTTGGGCAGCGGCGCCGTGGCGAGGCCGCCGGCGCCGAGGCCGATGAGGAGGTACGCCGCCGCGCGCGCGAGCGCGAACCCGTCCCCGTCGGTGCCGCCGAGCAGCGCGCCGGTGAGGCCGTGCGCCGCGGCGAGGAGGAGGGCGCCGGCGACGAGGGCGGTCCGCGCGCCGCGCCGGTACGCCGCCGCTCCCCCGGCCGCGGCGAGGCCGAGCGCCGCCGCGAGCGCGAGGAGTTGTACCGCCGCGACGAGCGCGAACGGCACGGCGGCGTCCATGCCGGGATCGTACGGGCGGAACGCGCCCGAGCCGGGGCGTTCGCGGGTTACCGGGGCGTGGCGCCCCGGGCGATGGCGCGGACGGCGGCGAGCGCCTCGCGCAGCGTCGACACCCGCACCAGGTGCAGCCCCTTCGGGGTGGCCTTGACGGCGTCGTCCCAGTTGCCGGAGGGGGTGAGGAAGTACGCCGCGCCGTGCGCGCGGGCGGCGACGAGCTTCTGCTGGATGCCGCCGATGGGGCCGACGGCGCCGTCGTCGTCGATGGAGCCGGTGCCGGCGATCACCTTGCCGCCGGTGAGGTCGCCGGGCGTGAGCCGGTCGTAGATGCCGAGCGCGAACATCAGGCCCGCGCTCGGCCCGCCCACGTCGTTGAGGGCGATGGTGACGGGGAACGGCGGCCGCGGCTCCTGCTCCTTGAGCCCCACCCCCATCACGGGGCGGCCGTCGCTGCCGCCGGTCTCGCCGGCGCGGGTGACGATGCTCGCGACGCCGTCGGTGCCGCCCCGGCGGTAGCCGAGGCGGATGGTGTCGCCCGGCTGGTGGCGGGCGACGAGGCGGCGCAGCGCGCAGACGGAGTCGACCCGGCCGCCGTCGATGGTCGTGACGACGTCGCCGACCTTGACGCCGGCGGCCGCGGCGGGCGTGCCGTCGCCGACGGCGTCGATGACGACGCGGGCGAGGATGGGGGTGCCGAGCTCGCAGAGCGCCGCGGTGACCGCGTGCTCCTGCGACTCGGTCATCTCCCGCTGCGTCTCCTGCTCGGACTCCTGCTCGGACTGGTCCGGCGGGTACACGACGTCGCGCGGCACGACCGCGAACCGCCGGTCGAACCACTTGCCGATCGCCTGGCCGAGCGTGAGGCGCGGGTAGACGTTGACGGTCGTCAGGTCCAGCTCGCCGCCCGCCGGGTGGTCGCGGTCCTTGGGGACCTGGATGAGCGGTGCGCCGCCGGACGTGCCGAGGGTGTTGAAGACGGGGCCGGGGCCGAGGCCGACGTACGGCACGGTGAGCTGCGACCCGCCCACGCCGAGGCCGATCGCGAGGGCGAGCGAGACGCCGAGCGTCGCGCCACGACTGGACATGCCCGGCAGCCTAACGGTGGGTCGGTACGCTGCGCCGTGCGGCGGACGGCGCCGCGGTGGACGGGCGCGGCCGCGGGCCGCGCGGACGCGGAGGAGCGGCGGTGGGAGCGGTCGGCGCCGTCACCGCCGTGGCCGCCGTCGTGGCGACGGCCGGGGCGGCGGCGCTGGTGCTGCGCGACCTCGCCCGCGCGGACGCGCCGCGGGTGGCCGCGGGTGCCGCGCCGGGCGGGGCGGTGCCGGTCGCCGAGCCGCTCGCGCAGCGCGGGGCGGAGCCGGTGGTGGCGGCACCGGTCGTGGCGGCACCGGTCGTGGCGGCGCCGGTCGCGGCGGCGCCTGTCGCGGAGCCGGCGGCGCCGGTGGTCGCCGAGCCGGTCACCGAGCCGTTCGTGGCGGAGCCGGTGGTCGCGGCGCCGGTGCTGGGCGCCGCGGCGGCCCCGACGACGCTGCCCCTGGCCGCGCCCCCGGCCGCGCCGGTGGGCGCGGAGCCGGTGGCGGCGACGTTCCCGTCACTCGGGCAGGCCGACGACGACTCGGTGCTGGCGCGGCTGGCGGCGACCGAGGCCGACGAGCGCAGCGCCGGGCGGCGCGTGGTGTCGGCGCTGGTGCTGGTGACGTTGACGCTGGTCGCGGCGGCCGTGCTCGGCGCGGCGATCTACCGCGGCCTGGCCGGCCTCGGCTAGCGGGAGAAGAAGCCCATGCCGCGCGCGGGCGGCTTGCCGTTGGAGACCGGCTCCGGCTGGACCTCGTACGGCTCGCCCGGAACGGCGGCCATCACCGGCTCCGGCGCGGGCGCCTCGGCGGCGCCCTCGGCCGGCACCTCGAGCTCCGGCATGGCCGGCATCGGCGGGAGCGGCGGCAGCGGCGCCGGCGCGACGTCGCCCTGGCCCTGGACCTCGACCCGGTAGACGGTCTTGAACGCCAGCGGGACCTCGCTGAGCGCGTAGACGCGCGAGTCCTCGACGCCCTCGACGTTGCGGAGGTGCTCGACGACGCGGACCGCCTCCTCGAGCGACGGCGTGCGCCGGTACTGCGCGACGCCGTCGGCGCCGGTGAAGAAGACGACGTGCTCCACGGTGGCTCCCTGTTCGCTGGCGGTGGTGCTGCTGGAGGGAGCGTCGGCACGTGGCGGCGGCGCCTTGAGCGGGACGCCGGAGGGCGAGGGGGGCGTGGGCGGGGCCGGCCGCGAGAAGGGCCGCGACGCGATCCGCCCAGCCGGATGCGCCGCGGCCCCGCTCGGTCTGCCGGCGGGAGGGGCCTCCCGCCCACGCCACGAGGGAACAAACAGGTCTGTTCCGGGTTGAATCGGGCGTGTCACACTGCTCAACGCAGTTCTAGCGAAACCCTCGCGCGAGTTCTCCGTTACCTAGGCAGGGTTTCCCAGACAGCCCCCGGAAGAGGTCACCCGTGACGACCCAACCCGAGCTCCCCGAGGTCGCGGCGCTCCCCGCGCGCCCGATCCTGCGCCTCGCGCCCGCCCCGGCCGAGCAGGACCTCGACTTCGACAGCTTCGTGCGCAGCTACGAGACGCGCCTGCGGCGCCTCGTGATGCGCCGCATCGGGGACCTCTGCGAGGCCGAGGAGATCACCCAGGAGACGCTGCTGCGGGCCTACCAGCACCGCGCGTCGTTCTCCTCCGAGGACGAGCTGATGGCCTGGTCGACGGTGGTCGCGCAGCGGCTGGTCATCGACCGGGTGCGGGTACGGGGCCGTTCGGTGGCCGTCGCGGACGTGCCGGAGACGGCGCGGCTGGGCCGCGACACCGCCGAGGTCGTCGTCGCCCGGCACGAGGCCCGCGCCGCGCTGGAGTCGCTGGAGGCGATCCCGACCCGCCAGGCCGCGATCCTCTGGGCGCGCGAGGTCGAGGGGCTGCACTACGAGGAGATCGCCGAGCGGTTCGGCATCACGGAGCCGGCCGTCCGGTCGCTGCTGCACCGCGGGCGCAAGGCGTTGCGCAAGGAGTTCAAGGACCGCACCGGGTCGCTGCCGCTCGGCGGGCTGGCGCCGTTCGCGCCGTGGCTGATGGCGCTGAAGGCGGCCGGCAAGGTGCGCGCGACCGCGAAGACCGTCGCCAAGAGCCCCGGCCTCGCCGCCGCGGCGCTCGGCGTCACCGGCCTGCTCGCGGTCGGCATCACGCAGGGCATCGGCGGCGCCCCGGTCAACCCCGGCGTCCGCATCAACGCCGCTCCCGGCGGCGTCACGAGCGTGCGCCAGTACGTCGAGCCGGCCGCCGCGGTCGAGCACGTGCGCCCCGCGCTGCGCGCGACGCTGCCGAAGGCGCCGCGGCACACCGTCTCGGCGACGGCGGTCACCCCGCCCAGCGGCCCCCGCGACGGCACGCTGCTGCCGGGCCGCTCCCGCTGCACGCCGGACCAGCGCCTGTGCGGCCACAGCGGCGAGTTCGAGTACCAGAACGCCACGATCCAGGTCGGGCCCGAGCTCCCGGACAACCCGACCCACACGCGCAGCATCACGGTGATGACCGACCACGTGACGTGCGACCAGACGCACCTCCCGCAGGACGGCGCCCCCATCACCTGCACCCAGCACGGGGAGCCGCCGCCCGACGACGGTGGCCTCCTCCCCCCTACGCAGGACAGCACCGAAGGAGCCCTCCGATGACCCGCCGCCTGATCGCCGCCACCGCGGTCGCGTCCGCCCTCTGCGGCCTGGGCGCGGCGTTCGCGCCCGCGCACGCGGGCAACAACGGTGGCCGGCTCTGCATCGGCACGACCGACGATCGCCGCCCGGGCTACATGCAGGGCATCTGCCTCGACGAGCCGCTCCCCCGCCTCTAGCTCGTTCGTCGACAGGGGCGCCGCGCGACGCGGCGCCCCTTCGGCATGTCTCGGGGGTGTGTGCGGGGTGGGTGCGGCGAGTCAGGCGGAGCGGGCGAGCTCGCGGCGGTCGGCCTCGTCGGCGGCGCGCGGCGCGGGCGCGAGGCGCCGGATCGCGCGGGACCACTCCTCGACGGAGGTCACCGGGTCGGCCGGTCGCGGCGGGCGGCTGGCCCACGCCGTCCAGACCAGGCCGAGGAGCAGCGTGATCGGGATGGGGAGCAGGAAGGCCACGTCTTCACCTAGCGGAGACTGCGAAGGAACCGGTTCGTCGGATACGTCCACCTTACGACGGTCGTCAAATCGCCTGCCCCGCAACGGTTTCACCCAGGCGCGGGCGCGTCAGCGGCGGCGCCGCCGCGCCCTCACCACCGCCGCCGCGCCGAGCAGCGCGGCCGTGGCGCCCGCCGCGCCGGCCGCCGCGCGGGTGGCCTCCTCGCGGCCGACCCGCCGCGCCCCGAACGCCGTGTGCTCGGCGGCGAGCGCGAGCTGCGCGCGGAGCGCCTCGACGTTGGAGTACTCCGGCCGCCACCCCTCGGCGCGCAGCCGGTGCCCGGCGACGACCCACGGGGCGGTGAGGTAGGCCAGCTCGGACGCGGGCGCGCGGGTGACGCCGGCGCGGTGCAGGCGTTCCGCCGTGGCGAACGCCACCGCCGGCGGCAGCTCCAGCCGCCGCTTGCCGGACACCGCCTCGACCTCGGCCTGCGTGAGCCAGCCGTCCGGCGCGACGTCGAACGGCCCGTCCAGGCACCGGGTCGCGGCGAGGACGCAGGCCGCCTCCAGGTCGGCGATGTGGACGAACTGCCACAACGGCGCCGTCCCCCGCACGACGAGCAGCCGCCGCGACTCGAAGTGCCGGGTCAGCACGCTGTCCGCGCCGGGGCCGACGAGGGTGGCGGGCCGGAGGACGGCGACGGTGACACGCGGGTCGGTGTGCCGGTGCGACTCGGCCTGGCGCTCGACCTCGACGAAGTCGCCGACGAGCGAGTCGTCGCGTTCCGCGCGCAGCGGGGCGTCCTCGTCCAGCGGCACCGGGTTGTCGGCGCAGGCGCCGTAGACCATGGCGCTGGTGACGAGCGTGACGTGTCTTACGCCGGCGGCGCCGGCGGCCTCGAGGACGTTCGCGGTGCCGCGGACGTTGGCGGCGCGGCGTTCGGCGGGGGTCACGTCGGGGTGGTGCAGGCCGGCCAGGTGGACGAGCGCGTCGACGCCGGCGAGCGCCTGGGCGAGCAGCGGGTCGCGCACGTCGGCGGTGCGCGGGCGCACCCGGTCGGCCTCGGGGACGGGCTCGACGTCGATGGCGACGACCTCGCGGACGCCGTCCGTGGCGGCTAGGCGGCGCACGACGCCGGCGCCGAGGGTGCCCGCCGCGCCGGTCACGGCGACGACGCGTGGCGCGGCCTGGTCGCCGGTCGCCGGGGCCGCGGGCGTGGCGGCACGCGGCACCGCGCCGTCGCCGGGTGCGTCCGCTCCCGGCCGACCGTCTCGCCTGCTCACCGGCGCCCCCGCGCGGTTACGGTGGTGGACATGACCGACCTGCCGTTCGGATTCTCCCCCGCCGGAGGCCCTGACGACCTCGCGGGGAAGATCCCGTTCTTCGCCGAGCTCCAGAAGCTCATGTCCTGGTCGGGCGGACCGGTCAACTGGGACCTCGCCCGGCAGGTCGCGACGGCCGCCGCGGGGCCAGCTGACCGGCCGGTGCCGGACGAGGTGCCGTACGACGCGATGCGCCTCGCCGACCACTGGCTGGACGGCGTGACGACGCTGCCGAGCGGCGTCCGCGGCGTCGTCGTGTGGAACCGCGTGGCCTGGGTCGAGCGGACGCTGAAGGGGTGGGCGGCGCTGGTCGACCCGGTCGCCGCGAAGGTGGTCGCGGCGATGGCCGACGCGCTGCCGGAGGAGGTCCGGGCGCAGGCGGGGCCGCTGGCCGGGATGATGGGGCAGTTCGGCGGGCTGATGTTCGGGGCGCAGGTCGGGCAGGCGCTCGGCGCGCTGTCGGGCGAGGTGCTGTCGGCCTCCGACGTGGGCGTGCCGCTCGGGGAGCCGGGCGTGGCGGCGTTGCTGCCACACAACGTGGCGGCGTTCGGGACGGATCTCGAGGTGCCGGCGTCGGACGTGACGGTGTACGTCGCGCTGCGCGAGGCCGCGCACCAGCGGCTGTTCGGGCAGGTGCCGTGGCTGCGCGGGCACGTGCTCGCGGCGGTGGAGGCGTACGCGGCGGGCATCTCGATCGACACGAGCGCGCTGGACCGGGCGATGCTGTCGGTGGACCCGAGCAACCCGGAGAGCGTGCAGGACGCGCTGGGCGGCGGGCTGTTCTCGGTGGAACGGACGCCGGAGCAGCAGGCGGCGCTGCTGCGGCTGGAGACGGCGCTGGCGCTGGTCGAGGGGTGGGTGGACGACGTGGTGGGCGCGGCGGCGGCGCCGTACCTGCCGACGGCGGCGGCGCTGGCGGAGACGATGCGCCGGCGGCGGGCGACGGGCGGGCCGGCGGAGCAGACGTTCGCGACGCTGGTGGGGCTGGAGCTGCGGCCGCGGCGGCTGCGCGAGGCGGCGACGGTGTTCCGCTGGCTGCGCGAGCAGCGCGGGCCGGAGGGCCGGGACGCGGTGTGGGCGCACCCGGACCTGCTGCCGACCTCCGAGGACCTCACCGACCCGGTCGACTACCTGCGCGCGGAGCCCTCGGACGGGCCGCCGGTGGAGTAGCCGGCGAGCAGCGCGCGGGTGGCGTGCCAGCCGTCGAGGCGCGGGTCGAGGCGGGCGACGTCCTCGGGCCGCGCCAGGCGGTGCCAGCCGGGGCCGACGACGACGGCGCCGGCCGGGGCGGCGGCGTGCACGTCGTCGAGGGTGCAGTCGAGCGTGATCGCGCGCAGCCAGTCCGGCGGCGGGAGGCGGCTGGCCAGGCCGACGAGGCGGCCGTCGCTCGCCGGGAGCACGCCCGCGAGCCGGTCCTCGCAGGCGCCGAACAGCTTGCCCACGAGCAGCCCCGGCAGGTCCGGCGCGTCCGCGGCGACGACCGCGCCGATGGTGGCGCCGTGCGCGGCGAGCGTCGCCAGCGCCGCGAACGGCGTCTCCCCCGCGTCCCGGTACACGGTGACGCCCGCGAGGTCGTCCAGGAGGTCGAACGCGTCCTCCCGCAACGCCGCGTCGTACGCCGCCGGGTCGATGCCGGGCGGCGGGGGGACGGGCGGGGTGGGCAGGACGGCCGCGGCGAGGACGTACCGGCTCATCCGAACGCGAGCTGCTCGCCGCGCGGTGCCGCCGCCGCGGCGGGGGCGGGCGGCGCGACGGGGATCGGGGCCGGCGGGCGGGCGGCGGGGGTGGCCAGGACCGGGGCCGGCGCCGGGGTGAGGGCAGCGGGGATGGCCGGGGTGACCGCGTTGGGGGCGGGTGCCGCGGCCGGGGCGTCGTCCTCCTCGCCGGGCACCAGGCCCGGGTGCGCGGCGGCGACGCCGAGCAGGTAGCCGCGGGCGCGCTCGGCGAGCGGGTACCGCCCGACGAGGTCCCAGAACGCCGCCGAGTGGTCCGGCACGAGCAGGTGCGCGAGCTCGTGCACGAGGACGTAGTCGACCACCCAGTCCGGCAGCTCGCGCAGCCGGTGGGAGAGGCGGATGGTGCCCTCGGCGGGGGTGCAGGAGCCCCAGCGGGCGTGCTGGTTGGTGACCCAGCGGACGCTGCGCGGGCGGGCGCGGCCGTCGAGGTGCCGGCGGGAGAGCAGCAGCGCGCGGCGGCGCAGCTCGTCGTCGCCGGCGGGGCGGCGGGCGTCCTTGGCGGCGAGCCGGGCGAGCATCGTCTCGACCCAGTGCGCCTCCTCGGCGGCGCTCATGCGGGCCGGGAGCAGCACGATCGTGCGGTCGCCGTCTCGGTACGCGGAGACGGTCCGGCGGCGCCGGGCGCTGCGCCGTACCTCGACGTCCGGGCGGGTCACGGCGTCCACGGTAGCCGCCACGCTGGGCGCCCCCCGGCCGCGCCGCGACTTTTTTTCGTGCACAGGGCGGGCGCGGTGTCGCCGCAGGTCAGCACGGGTGCTTGGGGATCATGGGCACGATGTCCACAGGACGGTCGACATGCCCTCCACAGCGACACTCCACAGCGTCCACACCGCGTCCCCAGCACTGTCCACAGGGGCGCGTTGACGGGATCGCGCGCCGCTCCGTACGGTCCTCCACGACGAAGCCCCCGGGGGCCGAGGTACCACTCGCAAGGGGAAGGCGAGCGGTGGCGAGGCAGCCGGGGGCTTTGCCCTGTCCCGGCCTCGCGGACCGCGCCGCGGGCCCGCCGCCCACGCGCGCTGGCGGCGTTGCGTCAGAACTCGCCGAGGGCGGCCACCACCGGTGCGAGCGTCCGCAGCTCCGCCAGGTGCAACGCCGCCAGCTCGCGCAGCCGCCGCTCCCCGTCCGGTGTGAGGAACAGCAGCACCATCCGCCCGTCGATCGCGCCCCGCACCTTGCGCAGCAGCCCCGCCTTGACCGTCCGGTCGACCAGCTCGGCCGCGCTGTGGTGCCGCAGCATGAGGTGCTCGGCGACCGTGCCGACGCTCGCGGGGAGGTGACCGCCCGCCCGCGTCGCGCGGACGACGAGCAGGAGCTGGTGCTGCGCCGGCGTGAGCCCGGCCGCCGCCGCCTGCTCCTCCGACCAGTGCTGGAACCGCCGCAGCGTGTCGCGGAACGCGAGCAGCCGCCGGTAGTCGTCGTCGTCGACCGGGTCGACCGGGGGGTCGGGGAAGGGTTCGAACGACGAGGTCACGGATATATCGTATTACGATCTAACCGTGACCTCGTCAAAACGACTCCTCCTCCTCTCCCTCGTCGCCGCGGCGCTGGGCGTCGCGGGCGGCGCCGCCGCGTGGCTGCTCGTGCACCTCATCGCGCTGGTGACCAACGTCGCGCTGTTCCACCGGGTGCACGACGTGTGGACGATGCCGTCGTTCCGGGAGCTGCCGCGCACGCCCACGCTCGTCGTAGTAGCCGCGGCCGGCGGGCTGCTCGTCGCGCTGCTCGCGACCTGGGCGCCGGTCATCCGCGGCCACGGCATCCCCGAGGCGATGGAGGCGGTCCTCACCAAGCGCAGCCGGATCGCGCCGCGGACGGCGATCGCCAAGCCGCTGTCGGCGGCAATCGCGATCGGCACGGGCGGGCCGTTCGGTGCCGAGGGGCCGATCATCGTGACCGGCGGCGCGCTCGGCTCGCTGGTCGGCCAGGCGCTGCCGGTGACCGCCAACGAGCGCAAGATCCTGCTGGCGTGCGGCGCCGCGGCCGGCATGTCGGCGACGTTCGGGGCGCCGCTGGCGGCGGTGGTGCTCGCGATCGAGCTGCTGATCTTCGAGTTCTCGACGCGGGCGTTCGTGCCGCTGGTCGTCGCGGCGGGCGTGGCGGCGGGGATGCACGCGGCGCTGTTCGGGACCGGGCCGCTGTTCGCGGTGCCGCCGCACTCCTACGCCGGGCTGGCCGGCCTCCCCCTCTACGTCGTGCTGGGGCTGCTCTGCGGGCTGCTCGCGGTCGTGGTGAGCAAGGGGCTGTTCCTCGTGGAGGAGGCGTTCCGGCGGTCGCCGGTGCCAGAGCTGTGGCACCCGGTGATCGGCGGCGTCGGGTTCGCGCTGGTCGGGCTGGTCGTGCCGCGCGCGCTCGGCGTCGGGTACGACGCGATCGGCGACGTGCTCGGCGGGCGGCTCGCGGCCGGCACGCTGGCGGCGTTGCTGCTCGCGAAGCTGGTGGCCTGGTGGGTCGCGCTCGGGTCGGGCACGAGCGGCGGCACGCTGGCGCCGCTGCTGCTGATCGGCGGGTCGTTCGGGGCGCTCTACGGGAGCGCGGCGGGGCACCTGTTCCCGGGCGCGCACCTCGCCGCGGGGGCGGTGGCGGTGGTCGCGATGGCGGCGGTGTTCGGGTCGGCGACGCGGGCGACGTTCGCGTCGATCGTGTTCGTGTTCGAGCTGACGCGGGACTACGAGGTGATCCTGCCGCTGATGATCGCGAGCGTGGTCGCCGACCTCGTGGCCAGCCGGCTGATGAGCGAGAGCCTGCTCACCGAGAAACTCGCCCGGCGCGGGCTGGTCGTGAGCGGCGAGTACCACGTCGACGTGCTGCGGGTGCGGCGGGTCGCGGACGTCATGACGCGCGACGTCGTCACCGTGCCGGCGACGGCGGGGCTGGTCGCGGCGCGGGACACGCTGCTGGCGTCGGGGCACAGCGCGTTGCCGGTGGTGGACGAGGCGGGCGCCTGCGTCGGCGTGCTCTCCCGCGCCGACCTGCTCGTGCAGGGCGACGAGCCGGCGACCGTGGGATCGGTGGTCGGCGGGCCGCCGGTCTGCGTGGGGCCGCGCGACCTGGTCGTCGAGGCGCTGGAACGCATGCTCGAGGAGGGCGTCGACCACCTGCCGGTGGTCGAGGACGGCCGCCTCGCCGGCATCTGCACGCGGACCGACGTGCTGCGGGCCCGGGCCGAGCAGCTCGACCTGGAACGGCCCGACCCGGTCAGGAGCCGGTGAACCGGGGGGTACGGCGTTCCGCCTGGGCGGCCAGCCCCTCGCGCAGGTCCGCGCTCGTCAGCGTGAGCGGCTGCGCCAGCCCCTCCCAGTCCAGCGCGGCGTCGAGGCTCTGGTGCGGCGCGTGCGCCAGCGCCGCCTTGGTGAGCCGCACCGCGATCGGCGCGCTCGCGGCGATCCCCTCCGCCGCCTCGAGCGCGGTCGCCAGCACGTCGTCCGACACGGCGCTCACGAGGCCGAGGCGCTCCGCCTCGTCGGCGCCGACGCGGCGGCCGGTCAGCAGCAGCTCGCGCGCGCGGGCCAGGCCGACCACCTCCGGCAGCAGGTACGTCGCCGCCATGCCCGGGTGCATCCCGAGCCGCGCGAACGGCGCCGAGAACACGGCGTCGCGCGCGGCGTAGCGGATGTCGCAGGCCAGGGCGAGGCAGAGGCCGGCACCGACGGCGGGGCCGTTGACGGCCGCGATCACCGGCACCGGCAGGTCCCGGACCGACAGCCACTGCCGGTAGAACGGCAGCATCCGCTCGCGCACCGCCATCACCGTGAGGTCCGGCGACTCGCCGATCCACGACAGGTCCCCGCCCGCGCAGAACGCGCTCCCTTCGCCGGTCACCACGACCGCCCGGGTGACGGTGTCGGCCCGCAGCGCGTCGACCGCGGCGACCCAGGCGGCGGTCAGCTCGGCGGTCATCGCGTTGCGGCGCTCGGGGACGTTCAGCGTGAGGACGGTGACGGCGTCGCGGCGGTCGACGCGGAGCGGCTCGGTCATGGGCGGAGCCTACGGAACGTAACCCTTGTGGGTGACGCGACGGGGTGTCCCGGAGGCCGACGAAACGGGGGACGGACCAGACGTACCCGACGGAGGCACCATGCGCCGCGTTCCCGCCCTCGCGCTGGCACTCGCCTGCGCCGGGCCGGCGGTGACCGCGCCGGCGCCGCTCGCCGCGGCCCGGCAGGTCGTCGTGGTGTCCCCGTCCGGGTCCGTCGCGGACGCCGCCGGCGTGGTGACGCGGGCCGGCGGCCGGGTCGTGGCGCGGCTGCCGCTCGCGGGGGCGGTCGTGGCGCGGGTGCGGGGGACGTTGCCGCCGCCGGTCGTCGTCGCGGAGGACCGGACGCTGCGCGTGGCCGGGCTCACCGCCGACGCCACGGGCGCGTCCACGGTGCGCTCGACACTCGGCCTGGCCGCGACCGGCACCGAGGGCGCGGGCGTGACCGTCGCGCTGGTCGACACCGGCGTCGCCGACGTCGCCGACCTGCCGCGGGTGGAGCACGCCGACGTCACCGGCACGGGCGGCGGCGACGCGTACGGGCACGGGACGTTCATGGCGGGGCTCATCGCCGGCAACGGTGCCTCCTCCGGCGGCCGGTACACCGGCATCGCGCCCGGCGCGCGGCTGCTCGACGTCAAGGTCGCCGACGGCACCGGCGCGACGACGCTGTCGACGGTGCTGCGCGGGCTCGAGGTCGTCGCCGCGCGCCCGGACGTGAAGGTGCTCAACCTCTCGCTCTCCTCCGGCAGCCCGCTGCCGTGGCAGCTCGACCCGCTCACCCGGGCGCTGGACGCACTGTGGCGGCGCGGGGTGACCGTCGTCGTGCCCAGCGGCAACGACGGCCCGGACGCGCGCACGATCGCCTCGCCGGGCGTCGACCCGACGCTGCTCACCGTCGCCGCCGTGGACGAGAACGGCACCGCCGACCGTTCCGACGACACCGTGCCGGGGTGGTCCTCGCGCGGCCCCGCGCCGCAGGACGTGGCCAAGCCGGACCTCGCCGCGCCGGGGGCGCACGTCGTCTCGCTGCGGGCGCCGGGCTCCGCCGTCGACGCCGCCAACCCGGACGCGCGCGTCGAGAACGCGTACTTCCGCGGCTCCGGCACGTCGATGGCGACCGCCGTCACCTCCGGCGCGGTCGCGGCGCTGCTGTCGGCCCGCGGCTGGCTCGCACCGGACGCCGTCAAGAACGCCGTCACCACGTCGACTTACGACGCGCCGGGGCTGGCGTCGTACGACGCCGCCGGGACCGGCGGGCTCGACCTCGCGGCGGCGTACGACGCGAAGGTGCGGCACGCGCGGCTCGTCCGCGCCGGGCGGGCCGGCGGCGACCAGGAGCTGGCGTTCGCCGAGCTGGCGCGGGCCTGGGCGGCCGGGGATTACGACGCGGCCGCGCGGGCCTGGGCGCTGCTCGACCCGCAGGCGCGGGCGTGGGCGGCGCGGGCATGGGCGGCGTTCGTGTGGCAGCGCGCGAACTCGTGGAGCACCAGCGAGTGGATGGGCCGGGCGTGGGCGGCGCGCGCCTGGGCCGCGGACGACGAGTGGCTGGGCCGGGCGTGGGCCGCCCGGGCCTGGGCCGACACCGACTGGGCCGGGCGCGCCTGGTCCGCCCGGGCCTGGGCCGCGCGGGCCTGGTCCGACGGCTCGTGGTCGGCGCGCGCCTGGTCCGACGACGACTGGGCGGGCCGCGCCTGGGCGGCCGACGGCTGGGCGGCGCGGGCGTGGACCGGGCGGGCCTGGACCGGCGACGACTGGGCCGGCCGCTCCTGGTCGGCGCGCGGCTGGGCCGCCGCCTCGTGGGGGCCGTGACGTGTCCCGCCGGGGGTGGGCGCCGTGACGGCGGCGCCCGAGGTACGGCCCGCGGGCGTTCCGGCGCCGCGGGCCGCTGCCGTCGTGGCTGACCG
>DASTMB010000082.1 GCA_035714365.1 Mycobacteriales bacterium
TGCGCGCGAGCGGCCCGAGCCGCGCGGGGACGCCGCGCACGGTGCCCTCCGGCAGCGGGCGGAGCCGGTCGCCGACCCAGACGTACGCGCGGCCGGTCGCGGGCGACACCAGCCGGTCGCCGAGGCCGGCGGCGGTGGCGAGGCGGGTGGCGTCGGGGACGCGGGCCAGCCAGTTGTCGGCGCCGGTCTCCACGACGGCGCCGCCGAGCTCGCCGGTGCAGAGCTTGCCGCCGAGCCGGCCGGACTCCTCCACCAGCGTGATGCGGACGGCGGGCAGCGCCTGGCGGACGGCGTGCGCGGCGGCGAGGCCGCTGATGCCGCCGCCCACGACGACGACGTGGCGGTCGGTCCCGGCGGCGTTCACGAATCGTGATGATCCCGTGCCGCGACCGACGCGGCGCGCCGCCACTCTGACGACTCCGGCGAAAGGGGCTGCGCGATGCGGCGGACGGGAACGGCATGGGGCGCGGCGCTGGTGCTCGCGCTGCTGGTGACCGGGTGCGGCAGCGCGGACCGGAGCAGCGCGGGTGGCCGCTCCGGCAACCTCAGCGCGCGCGACCACGTTCCCGCCAACGGCGCGGCCGGGGCGAGCGCGGCCGCCGGCGGCAACGGCGGCGGCGCGGTGGGCGTCAGCGGCACCGGGGCGCGCCGCCCGGCGGCCGTCGGCACCGCCGCCGCGCTCGGGCGGCAGGTGGTGCGGACCGGCACGATGACGGTCCGCGTCGAGGACGTCGAGGCGGCCGGGCGGGCCGTCTCGGCCCTCGCCGAACGCTCCGGCGGCTACCTGGAGAGCGCCGAGACCGGGCTCGCCACGTCGAGCACGCTGACGTTGCGGGTGCCGCCGGAACGCTTCACGGCCACGGCGGACGCCGTCGCCCGGCTGGGCGTCGTGGCGGCCCGGCACTTCGACAGCGAGGACGTCACCAGCGACGTCGCGGACGTCGACGGGCGGCTGGCGGCGGCGCGGGCCAGCGTGGCGCGGCTGCGTTCGCTGCTGGCCAAGGCGGCGTCGGTGAGCGAGGTGACGCAGCTCGAGGGCGAGCTGACCGACCGCGAGGCCGAGCTGGAGTCGCTCGCGTCGCGCAGCCGGGCGCTGGCGGAGTCGACCGGGCTGGCGACGTTGACGGTAACCCTGGAACGCCCCGCTCCCCCGACGCCGGCGCGCGCGGCGCCGAAGCCGAAGGTGAGCGGCTTCACCGGCGGGCTGAAGGCGGGCACGACCGGGCTGCTCGCGCTGCTGAGCGTGCTGCTGGTCGTGGTGGGCGTGCTGCTGCCGTTCGCGGCGGTGGTGGCCGCGGTCGTGGTGCCGGTGCTGCTGTGGGCGCGGCGGCGCCGCGGGCGCTACGAGGCCGCGGCGGGCTGACGGCGGCGCAGCCGGCCCTCGGCGAGCGCCACGCCGAGGACCACGACGGCGGCGCCCGCGAACAGGTTCCACGCCAGGTCCTCCCCCAGCGCCACGACGCCGAGCGCGACGGCGACCACCGGGACGACGAACGTCACCAGCGAGGCGGTGGTCGCGCCGAGGTCGCGGATCAGCCCGTGGTAGAGCACGAACGCGATGCCGGTGCCGAGCGCGCCGAGCGCGAGCACCGACGCGACGACGCGGGCGGTGAGGTGGACGCCGCCGCCCGCCAGCGGCGTGACGGCGCCGAGCAGCACGGTCGCGACGGCGAGCTGGCAGGCGGTGAGCGTCGCCGGGTGCAGCCGGTGCGGGGTGACGAAGCGGCGGACGTAGTTGAAGCCGACGCCGTACGACGCGGACGCGACGAGGCAGGCGGCCTGGCCGAGCAGCGTGTTCTGCCCGACGCCGCGCCACGGGCCGAGCACGACGACCACGCCGAGCAGGCCCAGCGCGACACCGGCGACGCGTTCGCGGGTCGGCCGCTCGTCGGGCAGCGCGGCCATCGCGACGAGCAGCGTGAACAGCGGCGTGGTGGCGTTGTAGACGCCGGCGACGCCGGAGGAGACGTGCAGCTCGCCCCAGGAGAACAGCGCGAACGGCACGACGTTGGCGAGCACGGAGAGCACGACGACGTGCCGCCACACCGCCCAGGTGCGCGGCACCGGCAGCCGGCGCGCCGCGACGACCGCCCACATGGTCGCGGCGCCGGCGACGGTGCGGCCGAGCGCGACGCCGAGCGGCGGCAGCCCCTCCAGCGCGACCTTGATGAACAGGAACGACGTCCCCCAGATCAGCCCGAGCAGCAGCAGCCGGACGTACGGCGGGACGCGGCTCACGCTCCGGCGCGCTCCCGGACCAGCCCGGCGAGGGCCGCGATCACGGCCGGGTCGTCGTTCATCGACCGCGTCCGCGCGAACGGCAGTCCGGCCTCCCGCGCCACCGCCGCCGCCTCGACGTCGAGGTCGTACGCCACCTCGAGGTGGTCGGAGACGAACCCGCACGGGCAGACGACGATCCCGGCCGCGCCCTCCTCGGCGCGGGTGCGGATCACGTCGAGGACGTCCGGGCCGAGCCACGGGTCGGGCGTGCGGCCGGCCGACTGCCAGGCGAGCGACCAGCGGAACAGGTCGGCGTAGGTCGCCACCGCCTCGGCCGTGGCGCGGAGCTGGTCCGGGTACGGGTCGTCCGGGCCGACGGCGCGTTCGGGCAGGGAGTGCGCGGTGAAGACCACGTCGGCGTCGCGGCGGACGTGCTCGGGCAGCGCCGCCTGCGCCTCGGCGACGGCTTCCGCCAGGAACTCCAGGTACGCCGGCAGCAGGTGCCAGGACTCGATCGTCTCGGCGGCGAGGCCGTGCTCGTCGGCGGCGAGCAGGAGGCGGCGGGCGTACTCGCCGACGGAGAGCTTCGAGTAGTGGGGGGCGAGCACCAGTCCGACGACGCGTTCGACGCCTGCGCCGGCGAGCTCGGCGACGCCCACCTCGATGCGCGGCTCGGCGTGCTTGAGGCCGAGCGCGACGACGTAGCCGTCGCCGAGGGCGTCGCGCAGCGCCGCGGCCTGCGCCTCGGTCAGCGCGCGCAGCGGGAACGTCCCGCCGATCGCGTCGTAGCGGCGGACCAGGTCGGCGAGCTGCTCGTCCGTGGGCGGGCGGCCGCGCCGGATGTCGGTGTAGTACGCCCGCACGTCGTCGCGGTCGCGCGGCGTGCCGTACGCCATCACGAGGACGCCGACGGTCACTCCGCGGTCTCCTGGTGAACGAGGTCCACGACGCGGCGCAGCACGTCCGGGTCGGTCTCGGGCAGCACGCCGTGGCCGAGGTTGAAGACGTGGCCGGTCCCCGGGGCGCGGGACAGGACGTCGCGGGTGCGCTCCTCGACCACCGCCCACGGCGCGAGCACGGCGGCCGGGTCGAGGTTGCCCTGCACGGCCTTGCCGGGGCCGACGCGCCGCGCGCCCTCGTCGAGGTCGACGTGGAAGTCGATGCCGACGACGTCGGCGCCGGCCTCCGCCAGGAGCGGCAGCAGCTCGCCGGTGCCGACGCCGAAGTGGATCCGCGGCACGCCGAGGTCGGCCAGCCCGGCGAAGATGCGGCGGCTGGCCGGGAGCACGTACGTCGCGTAGTCGCGCGCCGACAGCGCGCCCGCCCACGAGTCGAACAGCTGCACCGCGCTCGCGCCCGCCTCCACCTGCGCCCGCAGGCTGGCCAGCGCGATGCCGGCGAGGCGTTCGGTCAGGTCGGCCCAGCCGGCCGGGTCGGCGTACATGAACGCCTTGGTCCGCGCGTGCGTCTTGCTCGGCCCGCCCTCGACCAGGTAGCTCGCCAGCGTGAACGGCGCCCCCGCGAAGCCGATCAGCGGCACGTCCAGCTCCTTGACGAGGAGCCGCACCGCCTCGGCGACGTAGGGAACGTCCTCCTCCGGCTCCAGCGGCCGCAGCCGCGCCAGGTCCGCCGGGCCGCGGAACGGCTCCTCCACGACCGGCCCGACCCCGGGCTTGATGTCCAGGCCGACGCCGACCGCCTTGAGCGGCAGCACGATGTCGCTGAACAGGATCGCCGCGTCCACGCCCAGCCGGCGCACCGGCTGCATCGTGATCTCGGCGACGAGGTCGGGCCGCATGCAGGAGTCGAGCATGCCGATGCCGCGGCGCACCTCGCGGTACTCCGGCAGCGCCCGGCCGGCCTGGCGCATGAACCACACCGGCGTGAACGGCACGGGCTCGCGGCGGCAGGCACGCAGGAAGGCGGAGTCAGCGGTCACGATGCGTGATCGTCCCACGCCGCGCGGCGGGCCGCTCACCCGGCCGCGAGGCAGGCCACGCCGCCGAACGCCGCCAGCACGCCCGCGAGCTGCACGCCGCGCAGGCGCTCGGACAGGAACCACTGCGCGAGCAGCACCGTGACGACGGAGTACAGCGAGGCGAGCACCGACACGATCGCGACCAGCCCCCGCGTCGAGGCGAAGGCGTAGAGGGAGAGGGCGGTGACGTTCAACGCGCCGATCGCACCGAGCCCGGGCACGTCGCGGCGGCCCGGCCACGGCGCGGAGGGGCGGCGGGCGAGCACGTAGGCGCCGGTCGCGAGCAGCCCGGTCAGCGTGAGCGAGGCGCTGGTCATCGCCCACCGGTCGGCCCCCGCGCGCGGGATCAGCGCCAGCGCGCCGCCGAAGCCCGCCGCCGCGCCGCAGGCCAGCAGCACGGAGCGGCGCTGGACGCCGATGCCCTTCAGCTCGGGGCCGGACGCGAGCACGACGCCGGCCGTGGCGAGCACGATGCCGGCGAGCTGCAACGCCGAGGGCCGTTCGCCGCGCACCAGGCCGACGACGACCGGCACGACCAGCCCGGTGCCGGCGATCGGCGCGACGATGCTCATGGTGCCGAGCGCCAGCGCCCGGTAGAACAGCGCGCCCGCGAGCGTCCCGAACAGCGACGCGCCCACGCCCCACCACAGGTACGCGCCCGGCGCCCGCCACTGCCCCAGCGCCAGCACCACGCCGACCGCGACCAGCCCGACCGCCTGCGACCAGAGCATCACGAACGGCGTCGGCAGCCGCCGCGAGTACGACCCGCCGAGGAAGTCGGCGACGCCCCACACGATGCTGGCGAGGAGCGCGAGGACGGCGGGCACGAGCCCACCCTAGGCACGCCGCGCCGCCGGGCGGCGCGACACTCCCGGCGCGTGCGGACGCGCCCGGGATACGGGACAGGCCGGGCGTCCGGCCCTACCCTCAGCGGCATGGTCGGCGAGCCGGACGAGGCACCCGAGGGGTTCCGCCGGGCCGTCGCGAGCCTGCGCGCCGCCGAGGTCGACCCGGCGGTCTCGCTACGGGAGACGGCGGCGCCGAGCCGCCTGGCGCCGTACGCGTTCGCGCTCACCGCCGACGTGCTGCACGGCGACGACGAGCTGGCCAGTGGCCGGTTCATCGTGCTGCACGACCCGGGCGGCCAGGAGGCCTGGGACGGCGACACCCGGGTGGTGGCGTTCGCGACGGCGGCGGTCGAGGAGGAGATCGGGCGGGACCCGTTGCTCCCTGAGGTCGGCTGGGCCTGGCTGCTCGACGCGCTGACCGCCCACCACGCGAGCTACGCCGCCGAGGGCGGCACGGTGACGAGCACGACGAGCGCGCGGTTCGGCGCGATGGCGGGCGAGCCCGGCGGCTGCGACCTGGAGCTGCGCTGCTCGTGGACGCCCGGCCCCGACGACGACCTGGCGCGCCACCTCGACGCGTTCTGCGACGTGCTCTGCTCGATGGCGGGGCTGCCGCCCGCGGTACCGGGCGTGGCCCGGCTGCCGTTACGCCGTAGCGCGGGCTAGGGCCGGACCCTGCCGGGTGCCCGGCGCGGCCGGGCGCGGCAGCCGGAGCTGGAGGACGGTGCCGGCCGCCGGCATCGAGGAGATCTCCAACGCCCCGCCGGCCAGCCGCGCGCGCTCGCGCAGCAGGCCGAGGCCGACGTGGCGGCCCTTCTCCGGCCGCACCTGGTCCGGCTCGAAGCCGGGGCCGGCGTCGGAGACGGTCGCCACGATCGACTCCTCGTCCACCACGAGCGCGGCCTGCGCCCAGTCGACGTCGGCGTGCTTGACGACGTTGAGCAGCGCCTCCTGGAAGAACCGGTAGACGGTGATCGCGGAGACGAGCGGCAGCGGGTGCGCCGTGGCCGGCCAGGTCACCTCGACGGAGAGGCCGTAACGCTGCTCGAGGTCGGCGCGCAGGAAGCCGATCGCGCTCGCCAGGTCCCCGTCGCGCAGCGCGGGCGGCCGGGTGCGCGCCATGACCGCGCGGACCTGCTCCTCCGCGTCGTCGAGGAACTCCTGCGCCGACCGCAACGACTCCGAGTCGCCCATGGCGAGGTGCATGCGGGCCATGCCGAGCGACTGGGCGACGGTGTCGTGCAGCTCGGCGGCGAGCTGGCCGCGCGCGCCTTCCTCGGCGGCGACCAGGCCGGAGAGCAGCTCGAACATGCCGGCGCTGGCGTTCTCGGCGGTCCGCCGGTGCTGCTCGGCGAGCTCGTCGGCGACCTTGGTGCGCAACGTCAGGGCGTCGAGGGTGCGCGCGAGGTCGGCCAGCTCGGCGAAGCCGTTGCCGGCCAGCCACTTGTCCAGCCGCTGGTCGCCGGGCTCGTGCAGCCGCCGGGAGGCGGCCGTGCGCAGCTCGCGGAGCTGCCCGGCCAGCCGGTCGGCGACGACGGCGGCGACGCCGCAGGCGATCGCCGTCGCGGCCGTCGCGGCACCGACGACCGGCGCCAGCACCGCACCGTGCCCGCTCGCCGCCAGCACCGCCCCCGCCGACGCGGCGACGGCGGCACCGCAGCCGCCGACCGTCAGCGCGGCGGCGGCGGCGAGCGGCAGCGGGCGGCGGGTCACGCCTGGCTCTCCGCGAGCACGCCGGTCGTCGTCCACTCCGGCTCGGCACGTACCGGCTCGGGGCCGCCGTCGACGGCGCGCAGGTCGCCGTCGGCGGCCAGCGCGATCGCGCCGAGCAGCGAGGCGACGGCGCGTTCGACGGCGTGCAGCTCGTCCACGATCTCGCCGACCTCGGCCGGCCCCGCCGGCATGGCGGCGAGCTGGGCGAGCCGGGACGCGGACTGGCGCAGCACCGACAGCGACGGCGCGGTGCCGGCGCCGATGTCGCCGAGCGCCTTCGCCGCCTCGTCCGCCGCCTCGGCGCGGCCGAGGGCGTCGTCGCGCTCGCGGGTCAGGTCGGCGACGGACAGCCAGGACTCGGCCTGCCCGACGAGCACCTCCGCCAGCGTCACCTCGCGCCGGCCGAAGCCGGCCGAGCCGCGCGGGCGGCGGGCGTGCAGCAGCGCGAGAGGCCGTTCGCGGTGGCCGAGGACGGCGGAGCAGAACGGCCGCCCGTCGTCGGTGCCGGTGATGACGCCGCCGTTGCCCAGCGCGCGGATCGCCCAGCCGTCGTCCAGCACGGCCGACGAGACGCGCTCGCGCAGCGTCACGCCGTACTCGTCGCCGACGTAGCGGACCGGTCCGTCCGCGCCCATCAGCACCAGCTCGGTGTCGGCGCCGCCGAACAGCCGCGCGGCCGCGGTGAGCACGACCCGCGCCGACGCCTCGATCGACTGGCCGGTGGCGCGTTCCTGGCCGCGGGCCAGCTCGGCGAACAGCCGCGCCTCGGCCGCGCGCCGCGTCTGCTGGTCGTAGGACCACCAGAGCAGCGCCATCGGCACGAGCAGGCCGAGCAGGCCGAGCGGCGCGTTGAGCGTGAGCCACGCGGCGAGCAGGCCGACCGAGGTGTTGCCAGCCGTGTGCAGCGCGGACATCGGCGCCGACGCCCAGAGGAACGACCGCAGCCGCCGCCCGGACGTGAACGCCACCGCGCAGGCGACCAGCGCGTGGTTGAGCAGCCAGAACCAGCCCATGCCCGCGCACGCGCCGGCGAGCCCGCCGCCGACCCAGGTCGCGAACGCCGTCGCGACGCCGGTGGCGGCCGCGAACTGCGCGACGTTGAACCACACCTTCAGCCGCGGCTGACGACGGGCGAGCTGCGCGACGAGCACGCCGACGACGACCGCGGTCACGGTCCAGGCGCCGGGCGCGAAGACGATCGCGGCGCCGATCGCGCCGTCCGTGCAGGAGAACGACCAGCGCTGCCGCCCGAACGCCAGGTGGACGACGGCCAGCTCGGACAGCGCCACCGCCGCGGCGAGCGCGAACGGCGCCCACGCGTGCGGGTGGCCCCACCCGGCGTACGCGCAGCCCAGCAGCGCCAGCCCGAAGCTGGCGCCGCCGAGGGCGGTGACGCGGCGCTGCGGGCTCATCAGGAGCCGTCTCCCCGCGACCAGGAGTTGGCGCTCCACGAGTTGGCGGACCACGAGTTCGCCGACCAGGAGTTGGCGGACCAGGAGTTCGCGGACCACGAGTTCGCTGACCACGAGTTCGCGGACCAGGAGTTAGCGTCGAAGCCGACCTCGCCGGTGCCGGCCGACGGCGCGCCGGCGGCGTCGGTGCCGCTCACCAGCTTCTTGGTCGAACGCAGCAGCCCCGCGCCCGCGCGCCGGTCGCCGAGCGGGCGGGCGGCCGTGCGCAGCGACGCCTTCACGTCGGCGGGCGACGCGTCCGGGAACGTCGCGAGGAACAGCGCCGCCTCCCCCGCCGCCTGCGCCGTCGCCTGGCTGGTGCCGGAGCCGCGCCAGAGCAGGTCGCTCTGCCGGGAGCCGGGGTTGGACCGCGCGATGAGCGACTCCGGCGGCAGCACGGAGAGCACGCCGACGCCCGAGCCGACCAGGTCCGGCTTCACGACGCCGGCGACGACGCCGCTGCCGCTGAAGCCCGCGACGTTCACGTCGGCGGTCCGCGTGTCGGCGGCGCCGACGGTGACGACGCGCGGGTCGAAGCCCGGGTCGCCGACCTGGTCGGGGTCGTTGCCGGCGGAGACCACGACGGTGACGCCCGCGTCGCGGACGCGCTCGACCGCGTCGGTCAGCGGGTCGGCGCCGTAGCCGGTGCCGGGCCGGGTGCGGCTGAACGAGAACGACGCCACGTCGACCGAGCCCGCGTGCGCGGCGACCCAGTCGAGGCCGGCGACGACCTTGGCGAGGGAGGTGGTGCCGTTGGCGTCGGCCACCTTGACGTTGAGGATCGTGGCGCCGGGCGCGACGCCGAGCGCGTGGTCACCGGTGCCCTCGACCGCGCCGCCCGCGATGACGCCCGCCATGAACGTGCCGTGGCCGTACCCGTCGACCGCGATCCGGCGCTTCTCGCCGGACGTGTCGACCGCGTCGACCAGCCGGCCGGACGCGCGGTCCAGCGCGGCCGTGTCGGAGACGCCGGTGTCGACGAGCGCGACGCGGACGCCCGCCCCGGCGCCGGCCTCGCCGGCCTCGCCGCCGAGGCGTTCCCAGGCGAGCACGGAGCCGGCGGCGCCCTCGCGGGTGCTGGTCGGCACCATCGGCGCGTCCGGCGCGACGCCGCGCACGCCCGGCCGCCGCGCGAGCGCGGCGAGGGCGGCCGGCGTGCCGGTGACGGTCGCGGCGCGGACGGCGCCGTACCGGCCGGTCACGTGGACGCCGGGCAGCGCCACCGGGGAGCCGGCGAACGTCACCACCGCCGTCAGCGTCGCCGCGGCGGGCGCGGCGACCAGGCCGCCGGAGACGAGCGCGGCGGCGAGCAGCGTCGCTGCCCTCGGCTGCTGATGACGTCGCACGCGGGTCCTTCCCCAGGAACGGCCGTTACTGAGAGTTCTCTTCGGCACCCCGGAACCCGGACTTTCGCGGCGCGGACCGCGGGTTTACGACCGGCTGCCGGAGGGCGTTGCTCCCAATGGCGCAACGTTTCGCTACAGCGCGTGGCATCACGAGCCGATGCAGTGGGCGGAAGGTCATCCGACGGTACGGAGGCAGTGGTGACGACTGCGACGGATCTCGCCGAGCGCGGGGCGCAGACGGGCTTCACGGCGATGGTCGTCGACGACCACCCGCTGATGCGGGAGTCGATGGTCGCGCGGCTGCGTTCGCTGGGCGCCGCGGACGTGATCGAGGCGGCCAGCATCGCCGAGGCGCGGGCCCGGGCCGGGGCCGGCCCCCGCGACCTGTGCGTCCTCGACCTGGGCCTGCCCGACGGCTCCGGCCTCGAGCTGCTCGCCGACCTGCGCGCCGCCGGCTGGGGCCGGCTGATCGTGCTGTCGGCCGCGGACGACCCGTACTCGGTGCGCTCGGCGTTCGTCGCCGGCGCGCAGGGGTACCTGCTCAAGTCCGCGTCGCCGCACGTCGTCACCGACGGCGTCCGCCGCGTCCTCGACGGCGGCGTCTACGCCGACCCGTCGGTCGCCTCGCTGCTCGCCCAGGGCCTGCGCACCGGCCCCGTCGGCGACGGCGTCAACGACCTGTCCGGCCGCGAGGTCGAGGTCCTCCAGTACGTCGCCGACGGCCAGTCGAACAAGCAGATCGGCGAGGTGCTCGGCCTCTCCGCGCTCACCGTGAAGTCGCACCTCGCCCGGATCGCGCGCAAGCTCGGCACCGGCGACCGCGCCGAGATGGTCGCGCTGGCCATGCGCGCGGGCGTCATTCGCTGATTCGCGGGGAAACGCCCGGGGAACGGCGTACCGTCCCCGGTGTGACCGATCTCGCCGCGGCTGCCGATACGGCACCCGAGGCCGAGCCGTTGCCGTTGCTCGACCTCGCCGAGCCGGTCCCCGACCCCGTCACCGACCCCGCCGTGCTGGCCGCCGCCGTGGCGGCGTTGCGCGACGCGACCGGCCCGGTCGCCATCGACGCCGAACGCGCCTCCGGCTACCGCTACGGCCAGCGCTGCTACCTCGTGCAGCTCCGCCGCCAGGGCGCCGGGACGTTCCTCATCGACCCGATCGCGCTGCCCGACCTCTCGTCGCTGGACGAGGCGCTCGCCGACGCCGAGTGGATCCTGCACGCCGCCTCCCAGGACCTCCCCTGCCTCGCCGAGGTGGGGCTGCGGCCGCGGTCGCTGTTCGACACCGAGCTGGCCGCGCGGCTGGCCGGCTACGAGCGCGTCGGCCTCGCCACCATGGTCGAGGTCGTGCTCGGCCACCGGCTCGACAAGGGCGCGTCGAGCGCCGACTGGTCGCAGCGGCCGTTGCCGCCCGGCCTGCTCCGCTACGCCGCGCTGGACGTCGAGGTGCTCGTCGCGCTGCGCGACCACCTCGCGGCGGTCCTCGAGGAGCAGGGGAAGGCGGAGTGGGCGCGGCAGGAGTTCGCCGCGATCGTCGGCGCTCCCCCGCCCGCGCCGCGCGCCGAGCCGTGGCGGCGTACCTCCGGCATCCACCGGCTCCGCTCGCCGCGCCAGCTCGCCGGCGTCCGCGCGCTGTGGGAGCGCCGCGACGAGCTGGCCCGCCAGCGCGACACCGCGCCCGGCCGGGTCCTCCCCGACGCCGCGATCATCGACGCCGTCACCCGCTGGCCGAAGACGCCCGAGGCCCTCGCCGCGCTCCCCGTCTTCGGCGGCCGCGCGAACAAGCGCCGCATCGCCCTCTGGTATGGCGCCCTGGAGGAGGCGGCCGCGCTGCCGGACAGCGCGCTGCCGACCTCGACCGGCCCCGCCGACGGCACGCCGCCGCCCGCGCACCGCTGGGCCGAGCGCGACCCGGTCGCCGCCGCCCGCCTCGCCGCCGCCCGCGCCGCCGTCACCGCGCTCGCCGCGCGCTACGCCGTTCCGGTCGAGAACCTGATCGAGCCCGCCGCCGTCCGCCGCCTCGCCTGGGTGCCGCCGTCGCCCGTCACCGCCGACACCGTCGCCGACGCGCTGCGCGCCTCCGGCGCGCGCCAGTGGCAGGTCGACCTCGTCGCCGAGGCGCTCGCCGAGGCGGTGGCGAACGCCGCGTGACGCTCGACACGCCGCGGCTCACGCTCACCCCCTGCACGGTCGCGTTCGCCCGCGCCGTCCTCGCCGGCGCCGCGCCCGTCCCGGCCGCGCCCGGCTGGCCGCACGCGGACACGCTCGACGCGCTGCGGCCGTACGCCGAGCACGGCGCCGACGACGTCCCGGGCCCGTGGCTCGTGACCGAACGCTCGTCCGGCCTGCTCATCGGCGAGTGCGGCTGGTACGGCCCGCCCGGCGACGACGGCACCGTGGAGATCGGCTACGGCCTCGCCGCGCCCTCGCGCGGCCGCGGCTACGGCACCGAGGCGGTCCGCGCGCTCGTCGGCTGGGTGGCCGCGCAGCCGGGCGTGCGGCGGGTCGTGGCCGACGTCGAGGTCGGCAACGTGCCGTCCCGGCGCCTGCTGGAACGCCTCGGCTTCGCCGTCGCCGGCAGCCACGGCGCGCTGGTGACGTACGCGTACGAGCCGCCCGGCCCGCCCGGCGCCTGACCCGCCACCTGACCGAGCCGCCCGGTTCGGGCAGCGTTCCGCGCCTTCTCCCCGCACGGCCCGCTTCCGGGAAGCGGCGGCGACGTGGCGCGGCGGATTTGTCCCGCGCGTCCAACTAAGGTTACCCTAACCTCACTCCCGCCGGGGTGGCACCGGCGGCGGCGCGGGGAGCGGCATGTTCGCGAACTACCTGATCGGCCTCCGGGAGGGCCTGGAGGCCTCGCTGGTCGTCGGCATCCTGGTCGCCTACCTGGTCCGCACCGGCAACCGCTCCCGCCTCCCCGCCATCTGGACCGGCATCGGCATCGCGGTCGCGCTCTCCCTCGCCGTCGGGGCGGCGCTGACGTTCACCAGCAGCTCGCTCACGTTCGAGGCGCAGGAGACGTTCGGCGGCGTCATGTCCCTCGTCGCGGTGGCGTTCGTCACCTGGATGGTGTTCTGGATGCGGCGCACCGCGCGCAGCATCAAGGGCGAGCTGGAGGGCAAGCTCGACGCCGCCCTCTCGACCGGCGCGCGGGCGCTCGTCGTGACGGCGTTCATCGCCGTGGCGCGCGAGGGGCTGGAGACGGCGGTGTTCCTGTGGACCGCCGTGCAGGCGGCCGGCGACGAGCAGGCGTCCACGACCGCGCCGCTGGTCGGCGCCGCGCTCGGCCTCGCCACCGCCGTCGTGCTCGGCTGGCTCCTCTACCAGCGCGCCGTGAAGCTCAACCTGGCGAAGTTCTTCACCGTCACCGGCGCCGGGCTCGTCGTCGTCGCCGCGGGCGTGCTCGCGTACGGGTTCCACGACCTGTTCGAGGCCGGCGTGCTGCACGGCGCGTTCTTCGCGAAGCAGGCGTTCGACGTGTCCGCCACCATCCCGCCGAGCAGCTGGTACGGCTCGCTGCTCAAGGGCACCCTCAACTTCCGCCCCGCCCCCACCGTGTTCGAGGTCGTCGTCTACCTGGCGTACCTCGTGCCGACGCTCGTGCTGTTCTTCCGCGGCTCCTCCCCTTCACCCGCCGCCTCGCGCCCCGCGCGCGAGCCCAGCCTGTCCCGCTGACCTCCCGGAGACCCTTCGTGCGCCGCTACGCCCCTGTCCTGCTGCTCGCCCTCGCCGCCTGCTCCAACGGCGCCGGCAACTCCTCGGACGCGGTCGCGATCACCGCGACCGACACCGAGTGCCGCGTCGCCAAGACGGACCTCAAGGCCGGCGACACGACGTTCAAGGTCAAGAACGACGGCAAGGACGTGACCGAGGTCTACGTCTACGGCGACGGCGACAAGGTGGTCACCGAGAAGGAGGACATCGGCCCGGGGACGTCCGCGACGTTCACCGCCGACCTCACCGCGGGGCACTACGAGATCGCCTGCAAGCCCGGCCAGAAGGGCAACGGCATCCGCACCGACATCCACGTCACCGGCGCCGGCGGCACCGCCGCGAAGCCGGCCGACCGCGAGGTGGAGTTCGAGGCGAAGGACTTCGAGTTCGAGGGGCTCACCGGCTTCACCGCGAAGTCCGGCGAGACGGTGAAGTTCGAGATGGAGAACGAGGGCCCGTCGCAGCACGAGTTCGAGGTGCTGAAGCCCGGGGGCGACGCGCTCGGCGAGATCGGCCCGACGGAGAAGGGCAAGGACGGCGAGGTCACGCTGACGTTCGCCGAGCCGGGCACGTACACCTACGTCTGCGGCATCGCCGACCACGAGTCCCGCGGCATGAAGGGCACGTTCACCGTCTCCTGACGGCTGCGTCCACGGACCGAGGCGCGTTCGGTTACCCGCTGGTAACATCGGCGGCATGACGCGCTCCCTCCGTGACGTCGTGTTCGTCGACGGCGTCCGCACCCCGTTCGGCATCGGCAAGCCCACCGGCCAGTACGCCAAGACGCGCGCGGACGACCTCGTCATCCGCTGCATCCGCGAGCTGCTGCGCCGCAACCCGCAGCTCCCGCCGGAGCGGGTGGACGAGGTCGCCATCGCGGCCACCACCCAGATCGGCGACCAGGGGCTGACCATCGGCCGTACCGCCGCGCTGCTGGCGGGGCTGCCGAGGACCGTGCCCGGGTACGCGATCGACCGCATGTGCGCGGGCGCGATGACCGCCGTGACCACGGTCGCGAGCGGCATCGCCGCTGGCATGCAGGACGTCGCGATCGCTGGCGGCGTCGAGCACATGGGCCGCCACCCGATGGGCGAGGCCGTCGACCCGAACCCTCGCATCATCAGCGAGAAGCTGGTCGACCCGAGCGCGCTCGTGATGGGCGCCACCGCCGAGAACCTGCACGACCGCGTGCCGGACATCACCCGCGAACGCTGCGACGCGTTCGCGGCGGCGTCCCAGGAGCGGGCGCGGGCGGCGTACGAGGCGGGCATCATCCAGCGCGACCTGGTGCCGGTCGCGACGTGGAGCGAGGGCGGCTGGGGCCTGGCCACGGCCGACGAGCCGATGCGCCCGGGCACGACCGTCGAGGATCTCGCCAAGCTGAAGACGCCGTTCCGCCCGCACGGCCGGGTCACCGCCGGCAACGCCGCCGGCATCAACGACGGCGCCACCGCCTGCCTCGTCACGGCCGCCGCGACCGCGGAGGAGCTCGGCCTGACGCCGAAGATGCGGATGGTCGGCTACGCGTTCGCCGGCGTCGAGCCGGAGGTGATGGGCGTCGGGCCGATCCCGTCGACGGAGAAGGCGCTGGCGCGCACCGGGCTGTCCATCGACGACATCGGCGCGTTCGAGCTGAACGAGGCGTTCGCGGTGCAGGTGCTCGCGTTCCTCGACCACTTCGGCATCAAGGACGACGACGACCGGGTCAACCCGTACGGCGGCGCGATCGCGTACGGCCACCCGCTCGCGTCCAGCGGCGTGCGGCTGATGACGCAGCTCGCCCGCCGCTTCGAGGCGGACCCGTCGATCCGCTACGGCGTGACGGCGATGTGCGTCGGCATCGGCATGGGCGGCACGGTCATCTGGGAGCGTGTGTGATGGCGTACGAGGAAGTCGTCACCGAGGCGAAGCTGCGATGGGTGGGCGACATCGCGCTCATCACGCTCGACAACGGCTTCGACCACACCAGGCCGAACACGTTCGGACCGCTCGGCCTCGCGTCGCTGGACCGAGCCCTGGACGAGGCGTTCGCGCGGGACGGCGTGACGGCGGTCTGCCTGACCGGCAAGCCGTTCGTCTTCGCGGTCGGCGCCGACCTCGGCGGCGTGCCGGAGATCGCCACCCGCGAGGAGGGGCTGCTCGTCGGGCGCGAGGGGCACCGGGTGTTCCGGCGGCTGCGCGACAGCGCGGTCCCGACGTTCGCGCTCGTCAACGGCGCCGCGCTCGGCGGCGGCCTCGAGGTCGCGCTGCACTGCCACTACCGGACCATCTCCTCCGGCGCGGCGGCGATCGCGCTGCCCGAGTGCTTCCTCGGCCTGATCCCCGGCTGGGGCGGCACGCAGCTCCTCCCCAAGCTGATCGGCCCCGACAAGGCGCTGACCGTGATGGTCGACAACGCCCTGGCGCAGAACAAGATGCTCAAGGGGCCGCAGGCGTTCTCGCTCGGCATCGCCGACGCGATGTTCGAGCCGGCCGACTTCCTGGAGCGTTCGCTGGAATGGGTCGCGTCCGTGCTGGCCGGCAAGACGACGGTCGAGCGTCCCGCGGTCGACACCGGCGAGGCGTGGACCGCCGCCGTCGAGCGCGTCCGCGCCGGCCTGGACGCGCGGCTGCACGGCGCCGCGCCCGCGCCGTACCGGGCGCTGCACCTGGTCGAGCTGGCGCGCACCGCCGACCTGGCCGAGGGGTTCGCGGCGGAGGACGAGGCGCTCGCCGACCTGATCTTCAGCGAGGAGCTGCGCAGCGGCCTCTACGCGTTCGACCTGACCCAGAAGCGCGCCAAGCGCCCGGTCGGCGCGCCGAAGGAGGGCGCGCGGCCGGTCACCAAGGTCGGCGTCGTCGGCGCCGGCCTGATGGCCAGCCAGCTCGGCCTGCTGTTCGTGCAGCGCCTCGAGGTGCCGGTCGTGCTGACCGACGTGGACCAGGCGCGCGTCGACAAGGGCGTCGGCTGGATCCACGAGCAGCTCGACGGCCTGCTGACCAAGGGCCGCATCAACGCCGACAAGGCCGCCCGGCTCAAGGGCCTGGTGACCGGCTCGCTGTCGAAGGACGCGTTCCGCGACGCCGACTTCGTCATCGAGGCGGTGTTCGAGGAGCTCAAGGTCAAGCAGCAGGTGTTCGCCGAGTGCGAGGAGGTCGTCCGCCCGGACTGCGTCCTCGCCACCAACACCTCCTCGCTGTCTGTCACGCAGATGGCGTCGCGGCTCCAGCACCCGGAACGCGTCGTCGGCTTCCACTTCTTCAACCCGGTGGCGGTGCTGCCGCTGCTGGAGATCGTCCGCGCCGAGCGCACCGACGACGCCACGCTCGCCACGGCGTTCGCCGTCGCGAAGACGTTGAAGAAGTCGGCGGTGCTGGTGAAGGACGCGCCGGCGTTCGTCGTCAACCGGCTGCTCACCCGCTTCATGGGCGAGGTCACCAAGGCGGTCGACGAGGGGACGCCGTTCGAGGTCGCCGACCACGCGCTGGACCGGCTCGGACTGCCGATGAGCCCGTTCCTGCTGCTCGCGCTCGTCGGGCCCGCCGTCGCGCTGCACGTCGCCGAGACGATGCACGAGGCGTTCCCGGAGCGGTACTACGTCTCCGCGAACCTCGGCCGCCTCGTCGCCGCCGGCAAGCCCGGCATCTACACGTGGGGGCCGGAGGGGCAGCAGGTCGACCCGGAGGTCGCGGCGATGTTCTCGCCGCCCGCCGACGCGACGCCGCTCACCGCCGACGAGGTCGCCGACCGCGCACTCGCCGCGATGGCCGAGGAGATCCGGCTGATGCTGGACGACGGCGTCGTCGCGGAGGCGCAGGACGTCGACCTCTGCCTGCTGCTCGGCGCGGGGTGGCCGTTCCACCTCGGCGGGATCACGCCATACCTGGACCGCACCGGCGTCTCGGAGCACGTCACCGGGCAGCGGTTCCTGCCGAAGGGCGTCGCCTCGCTCGCGTAGTTCGGCGTTCGGGGCGCGCGCGGCGCCCGCCGCACCTACCGTCAGTCCGGTGAGGCTGCCGCGGTCGCTGCGCGCGGTCGCGCTGGCCTGCGCGTGCGTCGCGTCCGCCGGTGCGGGCGCGGGCTCCGCGCTGCCCGACCCGATCCCGCTCGACTCCTCCGCCGTCGCCGTCGGCGCGCACGGCACCCGCTACCTCGTCGCGCCCGGCGCCGTCGCCGGCTGGGTCGGCGGCACCCGCGCCACCGACGCCGCCGAGGCGCGGGCACAGGCGGCGTGGCTGGCCGACGGCACCCTGCCGGGACCGCCCGAGTACGCCGACCTGGCGCGCACGGCGCTGCTCGACCTGCGCGCGCTCACGGTCGCCGGCGTGCCGGTGGCGGGCTGGTCGCCGCCGTGGCGGTACGTGTGGCCGCGGGACGCGGCGTTCGCGGCGGCGGCGCTCGCGCGCACCGGGCACGTCGCCGACGCGGAGGCGATCCTCGGCTTCCTGCAACGCGTCCAGGGCGCGGACGGCTCGTTCCACGCGCGGTACCGCGCGGACGCCGACGGCCCGCCGGACGGGCGCGGGCTCCAGGAGGACGGGCCGGCCTGGGCGCTGTGGGCGCTCGCCGAGGTCGCCGACGTGCGGCCTGCCGCGGTGACGACGTTCAACGCGCTGCGGGACCGGTCGGCAGCGCGGCTGGTCGCGCGGGCCGGGCTGCCGCCGCCCAGCAGCGACTACTGGGAACGCCCCGAACGCCGCCTCACGCTCGGCATCGCGGCGCCGGCGCTGGCCGGGCTGGACGCGGCGGCGTTCCTCTACGACCTGGCCGGCGACGAGGCGCGCGCGGCCGTGGTCGGCGCGGCGGCGGAGCGGACCGCGGCGGCGGTGGAGACGGCGTTCGGGCCGCGGTACCCGCGCTACGCGGGCACGCGGGACCGCGACGCGGCGGTGGCGTTCCTGCTGCCGCCGGTGCAGCGCCGCGACGTGCGCGGCGCGGTGGCGGCGCTGCACGCGACGGCGCGGGCGTTGCGCGCGCCTGGAGGCGGGCTCAGCCCGGGCGAGGCGTGGCGGGACGACGGGGTGTCGTGGACGCCGGAGACGGCGCTGTTCGCGCTCGCGGCGGCGGCGACCGGCGACACCGGCGCGGCCCGGCACCGGCTGGACTGGCTCGCCGCGCACCGCACGGCGGACGGCGCGATCCCGGAGAAGGTGCTCGCGGACGGCTCCCCCGCCGCCGTGGCGCCGCTCGCGTGGAGCGACGCCCTGGTGGTGCTGGCGCTGGTCGCGCTCGGCTGACGCGTAGGCTGTCCGGCGCACGGGACGGGGGCGCCATGGGCTGGATCACCCGGTCGGTCGAGGAGCACACACTGCTGTGGCTCCTCCTGTCGTCGCTCGTCGGCGGCATCATCGGGTCGGGCGTGAAGTTCCTCTTCGAGGACGTGCTGCGGCCCCGGCTGGGCACCCGTCGCGAGACCCGCGCCGTCACCAACCGGTACGCGACGCCCCTCGTCCGTTCCGCGGAGGCGCTCGAACGCCGCATCAACCTGCTGGTCATCAACGCCGGCCGCGACTGGTGGGCGACCTCCGAGTACTACCGCCTGAGCACGCTGTACGCCTTCGGCGAGCACCTGGCGTGGATCCGCCTGGTCGAGGAGGACGTCGGCTTCCTGCCGTTCGAGTCCTCGCGCAAGGGGCGGCAGTTCAGCCGCCGGCTCAACGGCGTGTTCCGGGCGCTGTCGAGCTGGACGTACTTCACCGGCTGCGCCGACACCGGCCGGGTGGACGCGTCGACCGTGCCCCGGCTGATGCTGACCGCCGTCGGCGAGGCGATGATCCGCGAGGACCGGAAGGGGCCGCGCCGGTTCACCGAGTTCGCGCTCGCCTACGGCACCGACCCGCAGTTCCGCCGGTGGTTCGCCGACCTGGAACGCCACCTCGCCGACGCGGTGGAGCGCGGCGACGACTACGCGTGGGACCGGCTCGTCGCGGCGGGGATCGCGCTGCGCCTGCTCGTGCGCTGGCTCGACCCGAAGGGGCGGCTGGTCGATCTGCGGCCCGTCGCGCACCACGACCTCGTGCGCACGCCGGAGGTCCGGGAGGCGCTGCTCAACGAGTGCTACGACGCGCTGCCGCCGCCCGCACCGGTCGCGACGCCCGGCTGACCGTCACCCGTTCGGCCCAGTCTGCGGCGGGTCCCGGGCGGGTACCCTCGGGACGTGGCCGGGCATGTTACGCGAATGGCGCTGAAGCGGTGCGCACTGGCCGTTTCCGTGCTGTTCGAGATCGACGTCGAGCCGGCCGACCACGGCCTGCTCGTCTCCGGCGTGCCCGAGGTCCACGTCTCCTGGCGGGAGTGCCGCCGGGCGCTCGCGGGCGCCGACCCGGAGGGCGACGAGGGGCGGCGGCGGCTGGCCCGCTGGCTGCTGCGGCGCCGCTGGCTCGCCGACCACACCTACGACGACCTCGCCGAGCGGGCGCGCCCGGTCGGCCTGCCGGTCGACCACGTGCTGCACCCCGGCCTCGACTGGGTCCGCACCCGCGTCATGGGCGACGCGCTCGACCTCGGCCTCGGCTTCGTCGGCATCCAGCCCGGCCAGCCGGACCGGGTCACGCTCATGCCGCAGGAGGCGCTGGAGGCGGCCGGTCTCGCCGACGTCGCCGGCGCCTGGTGGCTGCGCGCCAGCAACTACCTCGAACGCATGGGCGCCATGGCCGCGGAACGCTTCTTCCGCGGCTCGGCCGCCGACGTGCTGCGCCCGATGGGCGACTGCGACGTGGTCACGCTGCTCGGCTCGTGGACGTTCCGGGGGGCGCTGGCGGGCGGCGACGCGGGCGGCATGCGGCCGGTCGTGGTGCCGATGCGCTCCCGCGGCTGGGCGGACGTGAGCCGGATCGACCCGGCGTTCGGGCCGGCGGCCGCGACGGCGACCGACGCGGTCGACCGCGGGTTCGCGCGGCCGCTGCTCGTCACCGCCGACGAGGTGTCGATGGTCCGCGCGGGCGGCGACGTCGCGCTGGCGATCAGCGACCCGGCGCCGGCGGAGAGCTGGCTCCAGCCGCTGCTGTACCGCTGACCATCCGCGCGTGCTCGGCGGCGAGCCGCGCCGCGACCGCCACCAACGGCGCCAGCGACACGTCCGCGGCGCCCTCGACACCCGCGTCGTAGCGGAACGGGTCGTCCAGGTCGCGGATGAGCAGGAACATGTAGGTCAGCAGCAGCGTGATCATCGCCGTGAAGAACAGCGCCTCCGGCCGCTTGCCGAGGTCGGAGAGCACCAGGCCGACCATGAGCAGCCCGCCGGTGAGCTCGGTGATCGTGTAGCCGGCCGCGACGAACGACGTCGACCGGATCGTGTCGATGCGCAGCACCATGCGGCGGATCGCCGCCTGCTCGCCCTTCAGCCGCGCCACGAAGCCGGGCAGCGTGATCGGCGTGAACACCGCGAACGGCGCGTTGAGCGCGCGGACGCGGCGCAGGATCTCGTCGTTGTCGCACCGGTGGTGCACCCAGTCGACGACGCCGGTCGCGATGTCGCGCAGCATCGCGACGGCCTCGGCGGCGGCGGGCGAGCCGGGCGTCTCGTGCACGATCAGGCACTCGTCGGCGATGGTCTCCAGCGACGCGGCCAGGTCGCCGGGGATGCGTTCGCTCTCCTTGTAGTCGCTCATCGTGCCGGTGAGCAGGAAGCCGAGGAGGAACACCGTCGCGGCGACGACGCCGGACAGGAGCGGGTTCGGCCGGAGCAGGTGGACGCCGGCCAGCTCGAGCACCGCCTTCGTCACGACGACGACGGCGACGATCGGCAGGCTGGCCCAGGCCAGGCGCGGCATCGGCAGGAAGTGGCGGCGGGGACGGAGCACGGCGCGCAGTCTGCTACGACACGATCCGCGACGCGACCTGCCGCACCGGGACCGGCGCGCCGGGGCCGCCGCCCGCGCGGGCGGCGTACTCCGGCACGCCCACGCAGGTGAACAGCAGCGGCAGCACGTCCGGCCCCTCCCCCAGCAGCGCCGGGACCTCCGAGTCGACGAACGTCATCCCGGTCGCGCTGGCGCCCAGCGCGTAGGCGGCCAGGTGCAGCCGCCCCTCGACCAGCCCGGCGGCGAGCTGCGCGTCGCGGTAGGTGCGATCGTCCAGGTGCGCGTGCGGGGTCGCGGCCATGACGACGTACGCCGCCTCGCCGGCGAGCCCCTGCCCCACCGCGACCCGCACCAGCTCGTCGCGCAGGTCGCCGCTGTGGATCGGCGCCGACAGGTCGGGCCAGCGGTAGACGCCGGGCGCGACGCCGTCGACGCCGTGCACCGCCACCCAGTGCGGCACGCCGATCCCGCGCAACGCCGCCCGCACCGGCCAGTCCAGCAGCGCGCGCGGCAGCGTGGCGGCCCGGTCCATGCGGCGTTGCGAGCCCCGGCGCAGCACCACCTCGTCCAGCGGCGCCGACGGCGGCGCGTCGGCGAGCGGGTCGCCGGCCGGCCACGGGTCGCCGAGGGCGTCGCGGTCGCCGGCGCGCTGCGCGGCGGTGACGAGCGGGAGCACGACGTCGGGCAGGTCGCCCGGCGCCGCCGCGCCGGAAGGCTCCACCGCCGGGTCGCCGGGGCCGAGGGTGAGCAGCGCGAGCGGGAACTCCCGCACGCCGTCCGCCCCCACCAGCGCGGTCACGGCCGCGTCCGGGAACAGCGTGCGCAGCGCGGGCGCGTGCCCGGCGCTCGCGGCCGCCGCCGTGAGCTGGGCGAGCAGCGTGCCGGCGTCCCAGTACAGGTGCCGCCAGCCGCGTTCGGCGTACCGCCAGCCGGTGCGCCACGGCACGCCGGTGACGACGAGCGTCGTCGCGCCGCTCGCCGGGGCCGGGCCGACGGCGACCAGCGCGTGCGC
>DASTMB010000083.1 GCA_035714365.1 Mycobacteriales bacterium
CGTCGAGCGTGCGGGCCGCGTCGCCCGGCTGCGTCGTGAGCAGCGTCAGCGTGGCGAGGTCGGGGGCGAGGCGGGCGCGTTCGGTCCGGGCCAGGCCGCGCGGCGCGGCGGCGGCGTCGTCCAGCGCGTGCAGGTCGCCGAGCAGCGCGAGCAGCCCGCGTACCTCGGGCTCGGGCATGCCGTGCTCGGCCGCCGCCGTCACGACGTCGTCGAGCTCGCGGACGCCGTCGAGCAGCTCGAGCACGCCGTGCGCGGCCGGGTCGAGCCCGTCGAGCACGACACCGTTGCCGGGGTCGGCCCCGAGCTGGATCGCGTCGTCGGCGCGCCACAGGCGGCGCAGCGCCGGTTTCAGGACAGGTCGCAAGGGTCCCACTCCTTCTCCCCTCGGAAGGAGGACACCGTCGCACCCGAACGCCCCTGTGGATGCGGCCGGTCCACAGGCCGCGCCGCTCGTCCACAGCCGGGAACGCGCGACGGCGGCGTTCGCGTGGAACGCCGCCGTCGGACGAGTGGGTGCCGCGCGCGGGGCGCGGCGGGGGTCGCGCGTCAGGCCTTGCCGAGGATCCGGTTCATCTTCGTGCCGCAGACGGGGCAGGCGCCCTTGGCCATGCGGCGGCCGTTGTCCGTCGTCGTGATCTCGCCGTCGAACTCGCGCTTCTCCTTGCACTTCACGCAGTAGCCCTCGTACTTCTCGGCCACGGTGCTCCTCCTCGGGTCGGTGCCGTGAGGGCGAGCGTATCGGGCGTTGCGGCGAACGCGCGTCAGGCGCGTGTAGCCGTCCGGCTACGGGACGTAACGACGCAAGCCGGGCGGGCGCCGCCGCCACCGGCCCCGGAACGCCAGAACGGGCGGCCCGTGGTGGCGGGCCGCCCGTTCGGCGGGGGGTCGTGCTGGGCGCGGCGAGGTCAGGCGCGCGCCGCCTTGCCGTGCTGCGCATGGTCCGGCTTGCCGTGCGCGGGCTTCGCCGGGCGGGCCGGCCTGGCCGGCTTGCCGTGGCCGTGCTCGGGCTTGGCGGCCTTGCCGTGCGGCTTGGCGGTGGCCGGCGGCAGCGCCGCGCGGGCGGCGGCGACGGCGGCGCAGAACTCGTCCGCCCCGGCCTGGGTCGACAGGTCGAACGTGCCCCACGGCGTGGTGACCGTGTCGCCGTGCGCGGCGGCGGAGACGTAGCTGCCGTGGTGGGCGGGCGCGCCCTCGGCCGCGAGGAGCGGGTCCTTGCCCTTCGGCGCGCAGTGGGCGACGGTCGAGACGATGTGGCCGTGCTCGGCGTTCTCGGGCTCGGGCGTCTCGACCTCGGGCGACGGGGTCGCGGCCTCGTCGCAGTCGTCGTCCGCCGGCTCGCTCGGCTCGGCCGACTCGGGCGCCGCCGACTCGGGCGCGGCGGACTCGGACTCGACCGGGGTGGCCGACACCTCGGCGCTCTCCTCGGGCGCCGGCGTCGCGGACGCGTCGGGCACCTCGGACACGGTCACGTCCGGGGTGGTCCCGGGGGTGGTCTCGACCGGCGTGGTCTCGACGGCGGTGGTCTCGGGGGCGGCGGTCGGCTCGGCCGACTCGCTCACCGGCGCGGCGCTCTCCGTGGCCGTCGCGGTCGGCGTGGCGCACGCCACCGCGGTGTCGGTGGTCGACGTCGAGTCGGTCGACGCGGTGCCGAGGGCGGAGCTGAGGCCGCGGCCGGAGGCGCGCAACGCGATGCTGACGGGGTTGGCGACGTTCGCGCCGGCGGCGTTCGCCAGGGCGGGCGCGACGCCGGAGATGACGACGGCGGCACCGACGGCACCGGCCGTGCGGCGTACCAGCCGCACCCGCCAGCTGACCGAGGGGACCTGCGCGGGCTCGTGCATGGATCAGACCTCCGTGGGGCGTCGACGGCGCGGACCGCGTACGGCCGTGCCGGTTGGCGCCGGACGGCCCCCGCCGCTCCGTTGCCCCGCATCTCGCGGAGCGCGCTCCTGATCTGTCTCGGCGCCCCGGACTGGCCCGCTTTAGCGGGGGAGGCTGGGCCGTTCGGGTGAAGCGACGGCGGCGCGCGGCGCCGGCACCGTCTCGGCGAGCGGCAGGACCAGGACGAACGTGGACCCACTGCCCAGAACGGACCTGACCACGACGTCGCCGCCCATCGCGCGGGCGAGCTGCCGCGCGATGTAGAGGCCGAGGCCGGTGCCGCCGGTGGTCATCGTGAGCGGGTCCTCGACGCGGTGGAACTTGTCGAACACCGCCTCGAGCTGGTCGGCCGGGATGCCGCGGCCGCGGTCGGTGACGGTGACGCGCGCGTTGCCGTCGTACGCCGTGACGGCGATGTCGACCTGGGCCGTGGCGGGGGAGTACTTCAACGCGTTCGAGACGAGGTTGCCGACGACCTGGACGGCGCGCATCGGGTCGCAGGCGACGACGATCGGCGCGTCGGGCAGCATCAGGTTGAGGCGCGCGGTGTCGCCGGTGAAGTCGCCGGCGGCGCGGCGGGCGAGCGCGACGAGGTCGCCGGTGGCGAGCGTGACGTCGTGCGACGGCGCCTTCGGCGACGAGATGCGCGACGCGAGCAGCAGGTCCTCGACCAGGCGAGCGAGGTGGTTGACGCGGTCGCCGATGATGTCGAGGCACTCGGCGCGCTTCTCGGGGGTCATCTGGTCGCCGCGGCGGCGGAGCAGGTCGGCGTACCCCTTGATGGGGGTGACCGGCGTGCGCAGCTCGTGCGAGACGGTGGCGATGAAGTCGGCCTTGAGCCGTTCGACCTCCCGCTGCCGGGTCACGTCGTGGACGATCACGACGTCGCGGACCAGCCGCCCGTCGTCGAACAGCCCCGCGTGCGAGCACCGCACCCACCGCTGCTCGCCGTCCGGCCGCACCACCGCCATCTCGGTGTCGCGCCGCGGCGCCTCCGGCGTGAGCGCGAACGTCGCCTCCAGCGGGTCCACCCGCTCCCCGTCGGTGCCGATCGCGTGCAGCAGCTCGGACAGCTCGCCGTGCGCCTCGTCGGCCGGGACGCCGGTGATCGCGGACATGGCCGGGTTCCACAGCAGCACCCGGCCGCCGCCGTCGACCACGAGGATGCCGTCGGAGGAGTGGTCGACCACGACCTTGAGCTTCGAGGTCTCCTCGACCACGCGCTCCAGGTGCTCGGCGCCGCGCAGCGCGACGCTCAACGCGCTCGCTAGCGGCGTGAGCAGCGCCGCGTCGCCGGTGGTGAGGCCGCCGCGGGCGTCGGCGGCGAGCGCGAGGACGCCGAGCCGCAGCCCCTCCGCCTCCAACGGCGCCACGAGCGCCTCCGCCCACCCGTCCGGCAGCACGTCGGTCATCAGCGCGGCCGCCTGGCCGCGGGCCGGGCGTTCCAGCAGCGCGACGTCGACGGTGGTGGCCTGGCGGCGTTCGACGCCGTTCGCGGTGACCTCGACGACGACCGGCCACGCGGTGATGCCGACATCGAGCACCACGCGCGCCCGGTCGGCGCGGAACGCCTGCCGGGCCGAGGTGAGGAACGACGCCACCAGCTCCTCCGCGTCCAGCCGCCCGACCAGCGCCTGGGACAGGTCGAGCAGCCGGGCGGCGCGGTCGCGCTCGTCGGCCTGCTTGGCGGCGGAGCGGTACGCGTAGGTGAGCGCGGCCGCGGGCAGCGCCGTGAACGGCAGCAGCGTCGGCGCCACCTGCCCGACCGCGACGACGACGGTGCCGAGGGCGACGTTGCCGACGGCCATGACGGCGGACAGGCGCCAGCCGTCGGTGAGCACCTCGCGTACGGGCACGTCGCCGACGACGGCGAGCACGCGGGCGAGGCAGAGCAGGTTGACGGCGGCGAAGCCGGCCGTGCCGAGCGCGAGTCCGAGCACCGACCGCGCCGCGAACGGCGCCGCCCCGCCCGCCACCAGCCGGAACGTGCCGACGAGGACGACGGTGGCGAGCGCGTACGTGCCGAGGTTGAACGCCGCCTTGACCACCGGCCGCCGCCGCAGCGCGGTGGCGAGCGCCAGCCCGAGCACCGGCACGACGACGGCGGTGGCGGGGGAGAGCAGCAGCACGTCGACGACGACCGCGGCCTCGAACAGCGTGAGGTCCTCGGTCGAGTCGCCGTGCCGCAGCCGGACGGCGGTCAGCTCGCCCGCGGCGGTGAGGGCGACGAGCGCGAGCGCGACCGGCAGCCGGTCGACGCCGGGCGCGGAACGCAGCACGGTGCCGACGAGGAACGCGCCGGCGAGGCCG
>DASTMB010000084.1 GCA_035714365.1 Mycobacteriales bacterium
CCGCCGCGCGCCCGCCCGCCGCCGCGCGCTCCCGGCACCACCGACACCTTCACCTCGGGGAGACCGCACCCTCACCGCCAAACGGCTGCGCGCGTACCGGCGCGCGGGATAGCGTGGAGGTCCGGACGCCGTCCGGCTACGCGGTCGTCGTGAGGACCAGTCGATGCGAGCAGCGCGACAGCGGGACGGGCACCACCCGCTGCGTGCCGCCGGGGCGTCCACCCCCGTCGTTCCCTCCCGGCCCGCGGCTGTGCGCTCGGCGAGGAGAGCCTGATGGACATCGTGGTCAAGGGCCGCAGGGCCGACGTCTCCGAGAAGTTCCGTCAGCACGCGACCGAGAAGCTCTCCAAGGTGGAGCGGCTCGACCACCGGATCATCCGGCTCGAGGTCGAGGTCTGCCACGAGCAGAACCCGCGTCTGGCCGCCGTGCGGGACCGCGTCGAGGTCACCTGCCTGTCCAAAGGACCGATCATCCGGGCCGAGGCCGCCTCGACCGATCCGTACGTCGCGCTCGACCTCGCCCTGGACAAGCTGGAGTCCCGGTTGCGCCGCGCCGCGGACAAGCGCCGGGTCCATCACGGTTTCCGCACGCCTGAGTCGATACACTCGCCCGCGGCGCACGCGAACGGCTCGCAGCCCCCGGCTGCACCGGACGCGGACGCCGCCGATAGTCCCGACCTGGAGGAGGCGGGCGGCGTCGTCGTTCGGGAGAAGATGTTCGAGGGCACTCCGATGACCCTCGACGAGGCCCTGTTCCAGATGGAGCTCGTGGGCCACGACTTCTTCCTCTTCCCGGACTCCGACACCGGCCTTCCCAGCGTGGTCTATCGGCGGAAGGGGTACGACTACGGCGTGATCCGGCTCGCCCAGTGAGCCGCGCCAGAACGTCCGAGGAGGACGTGTGACGGAGGACGACGCGGCGGTCGCGCCCGCGAGCGCCGGGACCGGCGAACCGATCCGGGTGCTCGTCGTCGACGACCACGCGCTGTTCCGCCGCGGCCTGCAGATGGTCCTCGAGCAGGAGGAGGACATCGAGGTCGTCGGCGAGGCCGGCGACGGTGCCGAGGCGGTCGAACGTGCCGCCGACTCGATGCCGGACATCGTCCTGATGGACGTCCGGATGCCCAAGCGTGGTGGCATCGACGCCTGCACGGCGATCAAGGACGCGGTGCCGAGCGCCAAGATCATCATGCTGACGATCAGCGACGAGGAGGCCGACCTCTACGACGCGATTAAGGCGGGCGCCTCCGGCTACCTGCTCAAGGAGATCTCCATCGAGGAGGTCGCCGCGGCGATCCGTGCCGTCAACGAGGGCCAGTCGCTGATCTCGCCGTCGATGGCGTCGAAGCTGCTCACCGAGTTCGCGTCGATGATCAAGCGCACGGACGACCGCCAGCAGGTCCCGACGCCGCGCCTCACCGACCGCGAGATGGAGGTCCTCAAGCTCGTCGCGAAGGGCCTCAACAACCGCGACATCGCCAAGCAGCTCTTCATCTCCGAGAACACCGTGAAGAACCACATCCGCAACATCCTGGAGAAGCTCCAGCTCCACTCGCGGATGGAGGCCGTGGTCTACGCCGTCCGCGAGAAGCTGCTCGAGATCACCTGACGCGCCGGCGGTGGCGTCACGCCACCGCCGCCCGCAACGGCGCCGCCAGCTCCGGCGGCGACACCCGCTCGACCGCCACGGCGTCGCAGCCGACCCACGTCGCCGCCTCCCGCAACGCCGCCGCCGTCCCGGCGAGCGCGCCGGTCGCGGCCCGCCCGCCGAGGGCCGCCAGCTCGAACGTCACCTGCCGTGCGACCAGCGTCCGCCCGGCGCGCGCCGGGTCGACGCGGCCGACCAGCCGCCCGCCGGTGAGCACCGGCATCGCGAAGTAGCCGTACTCGCGCTTCTCCTTCGGCGTGTACGCCTCGAGCCGGTGCCGCATGCCGAAGAGGCGTTCCATCCGCTCGCGGTACCAGACCAGCGAGTCGAACGGCGACAGCAACGTCGTCCGCGACCGCGTCGGCACCGCGCCGGCGGACAGCGCCGCGAGCGCGTCCGGCGCGGCCCACGCCTGGTCCCGCCAGCCCGCGACGCGTACCGGCACCAGCCCGGCGTCGGCCGCGAGCGCCCCGGCCGAGGCCACGCCGAACGGCGCCGAGAAGTACCGCGCCAGGTCCGCCGCGGTCGCGACCCCCAGCGCCGCGCCGGCGTGCGCGAGCAGCCGCCGCCGGCACTCGTCGTCGCTCAGCTCGGTGCCGAGCAGCGGCGCGGGGATGGCGCGCTCCGGCAGGTCGTAGACGCGCCGCCACCCGGTGCGCCGCGTGACGACGACCTCCCCCCAGCGGAACAGGTCCTCGGCGGCGATCTTCGTGTCGGACCAGTCCCACCAGACGCCGCCGCGCTTGGCGCCGCCGAGCTCGGTCGCGGTGAGCGGCCCGCGCTCCCGCAACGCCGCCAGCACGGCCGCGCGCGACGCCTCGCCGGTCCGCCGCCGCGGGTGCTGCCGGGCCGCCTGCTCGCGGCGGACGACGCCGTACGCGGGCCACTCCTCGATCGGCAGGATGCACGCGGCGTGCGACCAGTACTCGAACGCCGTCGCCGGCTCCGACCAGTACGCCGCCTCGACGGCGGCCCGCGGGACGGCGCCGAGGCGGGCGTACGCCACCAGCTCGTGCGAGCGGGCCAGCACCGAGATGGTGTCGAGCTGCACCGCGCCGACGTGCCGCAGCACGGCGCCGACCCGCCCGGCGGCCGCAACGCCGCCGGCCCGGCCGCGCGCCCCGGACGCCGCCGTCCCCGCCGCCAGCCCCTGCGCCCGGACGGCGAGCCGCCGCGCCTCCACCGCCGTGAGTTCGTCCACGCGGGCACCTTACGGACCCCCTGTGACGTTGTATCCGGCAACCCCGGCACGGGCGGGCCACCCGACCGCCTACCATGACCGCATCGGCGGAGCACCCGCCGTACCCTCCGGCTGCCCTACGCCCGGAGGACACCGACGAGGAGTGCGCACCCGATGGTCTTTTCCCGAATCCTGCGTGCCGGCGAAGGCAAGATCCTGCGGAGGCTGAAGAACGTCGCCGACCAGGTGAACTCCATCGAGGACGACTTCGTCGCGATGAGCGACGCGGAGCTGCGCGAGGAGACCGACAAGTTCCGGGCGCGGCTGGCCGACGGCGAGACGCTGGACGACATCATGCCGGAGGCGTTCGCCACGGTCCGCGAGGCGGCCAAGCGCACGCTCGGGCAGCGCCACTTCGACGTGCAGCTCATGGGCGGCGCCGCGCTGCACATGGGCAACATCGCCGAGATGAAGACGGGTGAGGGGAAGACGCTGGTCGGCACGCTCCCGGCGTACCTCAACGCGCTGTCCGGCAAGGGCGTCCACGTGGTCACGGTCAACGACTACCTGGCCCGCCGCGACGCGGAGTGGATGGGCCGCGTGCACCGCTTCCTCGGCCTGTCGGTGGGCCTGATCCAGGCGCAGATGCGCCCGGAGGAGCGCCGCCCCGCCTACAACAGCGACATCACCTACGGCACCAACAACGAGTTCGGCTTCGACTACCTGCGCGACAACATGGCCTGGACGATCGACGAGTGCGTCCAGCGCGGCCACAACTTCGCGATCGTGGACGAGGTCGACTCGATCCTCATCGACGAGGCGCGGACGCCGCTCATCATCAGCGGCCCGGCCGACCAGGCGACGCAGTGGTACGCGACGTTCTCCCAGCTCTCCCGCCGCCTCGAGCCGGGCGAGGGGAAGGACTACGAGGTCGACGAGGGCAAGCGCACGGTGGCGATCACCGAGCGCGGCGTGCAGAAGGTCGAGGACTTCCTCGGCATCGACAACCTCTACGAGTCGATCAACACCCCGCTCGTCGGCTACCTCAACAACGCCCTCAAGGCCAAGGAGCTCTACCACCGGGACAAGGACTACATCGTCCAGAACGGCGAGGTCCTCATCGTCGACGAGTTCACCGGCCGCATCCTGCACGGCCGCCGCTACTCGGAGGGCATGCACCAGGCCATTGAGGCCAAGGAGGGGGTGAAGATCATGGACGAGAACCAGACCCTCGCCACGATCACCCTCCAGAACTTCTTCCGCCTCTACGACAAGCTCGGCGGCATGACCGGTACGGCCATGACGGAGGCCGCGGAGTTCGACCGGATCTACAAGCTCGGCGTCGTGCCGATCCCGACGAACCGCCCGATGCAGCGCGTCGACAAGAAGGACGTCGTCTACAAGACGGAGGCGGCGAAGTTCGAGGCGGTCGTCGAGGACATCGCGGAGAAGCACGAGAAGGGCCAGCCGGTCCTCGTCGGCACCGTCTCCGTGGAGAAGTCCGAACGCCTCTCCGGCATGCTGCTCCGCCGCGGCGTCCCGCACGAGGTGCTGAACGCGAAGTACCACGAGAAGGAGGCCGAGATCGTCGCCCAGGCCGGCCGCCGCGGCGCGGTCACGGTCGCGACGAACATGGCCGGCCGCGGCACCGACATCATGCTCGGCGGCAACCCCGAGTTCATGGCGGCGGCCGAGCTGCGCGAGCGCGGCCTGTCGCCGGTGGACACGCCGGAGGACTACGAGGCGGCGTGGCCGGAGGCCCTGGAGAAGGCGAAGGCCGCGGTCAAGAGCGAGCACGAGGAGGTCAAGGACCTCGGCGGCCTCTACGTCCTCGGCACCGAGCGGCACGAGTCGCGCCGCATCGACAACCAGCTCCGCGGCCGGTCCGGCCGCCAGGGCGACCCGGGCGAGTCGCGGTTCTACCTGTCGTTGCAGGACGACCTGATGCGGCTGTTCAACTCCTCGGCGGTCGAGGGGATCATGGACCGCCTCAACATCCCCGACGACGTGCCGATCGAGGCGGGCATGGTGACCCGCGCGATCCGCAACGCGCAGACGCAGATCGAGTCGCAGAACTTCGAGATCCGCAAGAACGTCCTCAAGTACGACGAGGTCCTCAACCGCCAGCGCGAGGTCATCTACGGCGAGCGCCGCAAGGTGCTCGAGGGCGCGGACCTGCACACGCAGGTGCGCGGCATGATCGAGGACGTCGTCGCGGCGTACGTCGAGGGCGCGACCTCCGACGGCTTCGCGGAGGAGTGGGACCTCGAGCAGCTCTGGACGGCGCTGCGCACGCTGTACCCGGTCGGGCTGTCGATCGAGGCGCTCGAGGAGGACAACGGCGGCCGCGCCGGCCTCGCCGCCGACTACCTCAAGGCGCAGCTCACCGAGGACGCGTTGGCGGCGTACGACCGCCGCGAGGAGAGCCTCGGCGCCGAGGTCATGCGCGAGCTGGAGCGCCGCGTCATCCTCTCGGTCCTCGACCGCAAGTGGCGCGAGCACCTCTACGAGATGGACTACCTCCAGGAGGGCATCGGCCTGCGCGCGGTCGGCCAGCGCGACCCGCTGATCGAGTACCAGCGCGAGGGCTTCGACCTGTTCGCCGCGATGATGGACGGCATCAAGGAGGAGTCGGTCGGCTTCCTGTTCAACGTCGAGGTCCAGATGCAGGAGCCGGAGGCCACGGCGCCGCAGGACGAGGTCCCGGCGGCGCCGTTCGACCAGCCGGTCGTCGACGGCGACCAGGTGCCGTACGGCTCGGCCTCGCCGGCGCACGAGCCGGGCGGCACGCCGCCGCTGTCCGGCGCGCTCACCGGTGCCGACGCCCCGAACGAGCCGTTGCCGGACTCGGCGCCGGAGCCGGTGGTGGCCGAGCCGGAGACGCGGGCGATCCCGCCGGCGGAGGAGCCGCACGCGCCGGCGCCGCAGGCGTTGCTGCCGCGCGAGCTGACGCAGCCGCACCGCCCGTCGCACGTGCAGTACTCCGCACCGTCGGTCGACGGCGGCTCGTCGCTCGGCAACGGCGCCGGCCCCAGGTCGATGGTCAACGCCGGCGAGGGGAACATCACCGGCCAGGCCACCGGCAGCGAGCCGGCCCGCAACGCGCCCTGCCCGTGCGGGTCCGGCCGCAAGTACAAGAAGTGCCACGGCGCGCCGGGCGGCGTGCCGCTGTAGCGGTCAGCCGAGCTGGAGGGCGGTGACGAGCCACCGCCCGTCGACGCCCTCCAGCCGCAGCGCCAGCGCGCCGGCGCGCGCCCCGCGCTGCACGACGGCGCTCACCTCCGCGACGCCGGGCACCGGCTCGCTCACGAGCACGCGGCGCAGCGTCACGACCCACGGCGTCGACCGGTGCGCCGCGACGAGTGGCTCCAGCTCCGCGAACACGTCCGCCGACGTCCACCGCATGAGCTGGCCCACCGGCCGCGTGCCGGCGAGCGTCTCCAGCACCGCGCGCACCAGGATCGCCGCCCGCGGCCGCGGGTCCTCCAGGTCCTCGCGCGGCGTCCGCACCGGGTCGAACGCGCCGTCGTCCTCGACGTCCGGCTCCGGCACCAGCCGCAGCGCCGGCGCCGCCCCGCGCGGCGCGTACGGCGCCAACGCCAGCGAGCCGCGGATGACCGGGTGCCGCGGGCCGTCGTCGTACTCCGGCTCGCAGTCGGGGATGCGCCGGGCCGTCACGCGCAGCCGCGGCGGCGCGTACGGCTCGACCGGCGCCGCGGTCACCGCGCGCTCCCGGGGGCGGCGAGGCGCTGGCCGGGGAGGATGCGGTCCGGGTCGGGGCCGATGACGGCGCGGTTGGCGGCGTACCAGCGTGGCCACTCGGCCGCGATCGCGGCGGGCGTTGCGCCCGGGCCGAGGTGGCGCGCCGCGATGTCCCAGAGCGTGTCGCCGCGGTGCACCACGACCGCGCCGTCCGGCACCGGTCGCGGCGCCGGCCCCGGCACCGGCACGAACGGGTCGGTCGTCGCGACCAGCGGCGCCGCCGGGGGCGCGGCCGGGCGGTCCAGCGGCGGCGCGACCGGGACGCCGGTCCGCGCGGCCGGGTGCGACGGCGCCGGGTACGGCGTGGCGCGCGGCGCCGCCGGGTGCCGCGACGGCGTCACCAGCGTCACCGCCGGCCGGTCGAACGGCCCCGCTCCCCGCCCCGGGTCGGCCGCGGCCGGGCCGGCCGCCAGCACGCCGGTGGCGGCGGTGACGAGGGCGACGCCGAGGACGCGTTCGGCGAGGCGGCGGAACGAGCCCGGCACCCGGTGCCCCGCGCCCGCCGCGACCGCCAGCAGCGCGAACGCCAGCCAGGCCAGGCAGCCGTACGCCGCCACCGTCGCGAACGCGAGCACCCGCGCCTCCGCGGGCGGCGCCGCGAGCCAGCGCGGGAGGTCGGTGAGGCCGCGTGGCCAGTCGGAGGGGCCGGCGTACGCCAGCAGCGCGGCGGCGCCGGCCAGCGCGAGCAGCGCGAGGACGAGGCGAACGCCGCTCGCCGCACGCCGCGACGACCCCGCCGGCCGCGCGGCCCGCGACGGCCCCGTCGCGCTCGGGGACGGCGGCGACCCCGCGGACAGCGCCGCCCCCGCCGCGCACGGCGGCGACCCCGCGGACAGCGCCGCGTCCGTGGACCACGCCGCCCCGGTCGGCCGCACGGCCCCCGCCGCCCCGGTCGGCCGCCCGGCGCCTGCCGTCGGCCGCGCTCCGGCCCGCCCGCGCCCGGCCCCCGTGTCCGCTCCCATGGCCGCCTCCACTTGATGTCATTTACTTGCGTTTACTTGTGTACGCCACTGACCACATCGCGTCAAGTCGCGGGTGGCATGCTGGGCGGGTGGAACGGTGGGCGGCGTTGTTCGCGGACCTGGAGGCCGAGCTCGACGCGGCCGAGGCGGCGGAGCTCGACGCGGAGGTGCGGGACCGGGCGCGCCGCGAGGTCGCGCGGCTGCACCTCGCCGACCGCCTCGCCCCCGCGGTCGGGCACCCGGTGACGGTGACGACGCTCGGCGCCGGGACGGTGCGCGGCACGCTCGCCGACGCCGCGCCGGAGTGGCTGCTGCTCGCCGGCGACCCGGCGGGGGAGTGCCTGGTGCCGGCCCGCGCCGTCCTCGGCATCGGCGGGCTCGGTGCCGCGTCGACCGAGCCGGGCACCGGTGGGGCCGCCCGCGCCCGGCTGACGCTCGGCTACGCCGTCCGCGCGCTCGCCCGCGCGCGCACGCCGGTGGCGGTGACGTTGCTGGACGGCAGCGCGCTGCACGGCACGCTGGACCGGGTGGGCGCGGACTTCGCGGAGCTGGCGGAGCACCCGGCGGGCGAGGCGCGGCGGCCGGGGCTGGTGCGGTCGGTGCGGACGGTGCCGTTCGCGGCGATCGCCGCGGTCCGCAGCTAGTCGAACGTCGCGTCGTCCGGCACGCCGCGCGCGCCGAGCGGGTGCGTGGCGACGAACTGCTTGGTCTCGGCGTACATCCGCTGGATGTAGCTCTCCAGCTCGCTCTCCTCGACGCGCCACTGGCCGCGGCCGCCGATCTTGATGGCGGGCAGCTCGCCGGAGCGGACGAGCGCGTACGTCTGCGCCGCGGAGATGTTGAGCACCTCGGCCACGTCGGCCAGTTGCAGGAAACGCTTCGCCATGCGCGTCAGTATGCCTGCGGTGGCGGACGTTTGCGTCCACACCTGTGGACATACCTGGTGGACGAACCGGACGATGCCGTACCGTTCCGCCTCGTGGCCGACCCGACCTCGCCGCCGGCGACCCGCCTGCGGCAGCCGAAGTGGACCGACGCGCGGCTCGTCGCGGGTGTCCTCCTCGTGCTGCTGGCGGTCGTGCTCGGCGCCGCGGTGATCAGCGCGGCGGACAAGAGCGTCCAGGTCTGGGCGGTACGCCGCCCGCTCGCCGCCGGCACCTCGCTCGCGAAGGCGGACCTGGTGGCGCGCCGGGTGCGGCTGTTCGGCGCGGACCGCGAACGCTACGTCGACGTCCGCCGCGGCGACCCGGCGGGACGGGTGCTGACCCGCGACGTGGGGGAGGGCGAGCTGCTGCCGAAGGCGGCGCTCGGCGACCCGGCCGCCGCGCCCGCGACCCGCATCGTCGGCCTGCCGATGAGCCGCGCGCACGCGCTCGCGGGCGACGTGCGCAAGGGGCAGCGGGTCGACGTCGTCGCGACGCGCAAGACGTCGGCGGGCGGGTTCACGACCTACGCCGTGGTCCGCCGGGTGCTCGTCGTGGAGGTCTCGAAGCCGTCCGGCGGCTTCGGCGCCGGCCGCAACGACCTCGTGGTGATGATCCAGGTCGAGCCGGACCAGGCGCTGCGGGTGCTGGCGGCGGTGCAGAGCGGCGAGCTGGACCTCGCGCTCGTGCTGCCGGGCAGCGACGGCCCCGGCGATGTCGGCGACGACCCGGTCGTCACCGGCGCGACGCCGCGCCCGACGCCGTGAGGGTCCCGGTCCTCACAGCCGTCACGGACGCGCGGTGGGAGTCGGGCCTGGTGCAGGCGTTCGAGACCGGCGACCACGGCGTCGCGGTGGTCCGCCGCTGCGTCGACCTGGCCGACCTGCTCGCGACCGCCGCCACCGGCACCGCGCGCGCCGTGCTGCTGTCGAGCGACCTGCGCCGCCTGGACCGCGACGCGCTGGCCCGGCTCGCGGTCGCCGGCGTCGCCGTCGTCGGCCTCGTCTACGGCGGCGACGAGCAGGCCGAACGCCGCCTCCGCCAGCTCGGCGTCCTGCACGTGCTGCCGGCGGACGCGCCCGCCGCCGACATCGCCGCGGCCGTCGTGGACGCCGTCGAGTCGGTCGGCGTCACGCCGGCCCCCGTCGCCGCGCCGACCGACCCGCGGGGCGCGCTGCCCGACCTGCCGCCGCCGCCGGACCTCGACCTGCCCGACGTGCCGCTCGGCAGCGGCCGCGTCGTCGCCGTGTGGGGGCCGACCGGCGCGCCCGGCCGGACGACGCTGGCGGTGACGCTGGCGACCGAGCTCGCCGACCTGGGCGTGCCGACGGCGCTGGTCGACGCCGACGTCTACGGCGGCGCCGTCGCCCAGGCGCTCGGCCTGCTGGACGAGGCGCCGGGCCTCGCGCACGCCGTCCGCCTCGCCAACACCGGCCTGCTCGACCTGCCCGGCCTCGCCGAGCTGGCCCGGCGGATCGGCGACCACCTGCGCGTCCTCACCGGCATCACCCGGCCCGAACGCTGGCCCGAGCTGCGCCCCGCTGGCGTCGAGGCGGTGCTCGCGCTCTGCCGCCAGCTCGCGGCGTTCACCGTGGTCGACTGCGCGTTCTCGCTGGAGCAGGACGAGGAGCTCGCCTACGACCAGTCCGCCGCCCGCCGCAACGGCGCCACGCTCACCGTGCTCGACCAGGCGGACACCGTCGTCGCCGTCGGCTCGGCCGACCCGGTCTCGTTGCAACGGCTCGTGCGCGGCCTCAGCGACCTCGCCGCGGCGGTGCCCGGCGTCACGCCGCAGGTCGTCGTCAACCGGGTGCGCAACGGCGTGATGCCCGGCGACCCGGAGAAGGAGATCGCGGCGGCGCTGGACCGGTACGCGGGCGTGACCCCGGCGGCGTTCCTGCCGTACGACCTCGGCGCGGCGGACGAGGCGGCGATGCGCGGCCGCTCGCTCGGCGAGGTGGCGCCGCGGTCGGCGCTTCGGCTGGCGGTCCGCGCCCACGCGCAGCGCCTCGCCGGCGTGCCCGCCGGCCGGTAGCGCAGGAACGGCGGCCGCCCGCGCCGAATCCTCCCCTCCCGGAGGGGGGACCCAGATGCGTCACATCCTGCTCGTCGCCGCCGTGCTGCTCGCCGCCGCGCCGCCCGCCGGCGCCGCCGGCGGCGTCCACCGCGTCCCCGTGCGCGCGGCCGGCGACCACGGCGTCAACTACGCCGCCGTCAGCGGCTCCGGCCGGTACGCGCTCTACACCACGCCCGCGAACGCCGAGGCCACCGACGAGCCGACCAGCGTCCACGTGCGCGACCTCGTCACCGGCCGCGACGACCTCGTCGCGGAGGACGTCGAGCCGAACACCTCCTACAGCCGGCACAGCATCAGCGACGACGGCCGGTACGTCGTGTTCTCGCGGTGGGTGCCGCGCAAGCACGGCGACCCGACATGGGGCGTGTTCCTCCGCGACCGGCTGCGCCGCACGACCGTCCGCGTCGACACGAGCGCACGCGGCGCGAAGGGCGACGGGTGGTGGACGCCCGCCGGCATCAGCGCCGACGGCTCGACGGTGTCGTTCGAGAGCCGGTGCGAGGACGAGAGCCTCGACACGCGCGTCTGCTCGCTGTGGGTCTACGACGTCGCGCGCCGGCGCGCGCGGCTGGTCGCGACGCGGGCGGTCGACTCGGCGGTGCCGATGACGTTGAGCAGGGACGGCCGGTACCTCGCGTTCGTCTCCAACGCCACCCTCGGCCGCGACGACCGCCGCCCCTCCCACTGCGACAACGACGTCTACCTCGCCGACCTCCGCACCGGCCGCATCGAGATCGTGACCGGCGCCGTCCCCGGCGCCGTCGCCTCCTCCGCCGGGCCGGGCGAGGAGTGCGAGTCGGGCGAGTGGTTCGGCGCGCCGGTGGTCGACGCGACGGGGCGGCGGGTGCTGTTCAACGCCCTGCGGTACGACGGGACCGGCGGCCACGCGGAGGGCCTCTGGGTGCACGACCGCGCGCTCGGGTGGACGTTCCGCATCGACCAGCCGGCCGTGTCGGTCTCCGGGGCCGGCCTGGGCGGCGACCTCAGCGCGGACGGCCGGTACGCCGTGTACTGGGCGCTCTACGCGGCCGGCGGGACCGGCCCGAACCCGGCCGGGGCGTCGGCGGTGCTGCGGGTGCGTGTCGACGACCTGGACAGGGAACGGCTCGACCCGCCCGACGCCGCGCACCCCTGCACCGCGAACGGCTGCGCCACCACCGACGTGCTCATGGCGGCGGCGACCGCGCCCGGCGGCGCGCTGGCGTTCCCGTACCCGTCGGTCGGCAACGACGGCCGCACCGTCGCCTGGGCCGACACCCGCCGGCTGACCGCCGACGACACCGACAACCGTTCCGACCTCTACCTCTGGTCGGCCTGACCGGCGGGGACGTACTTCCGCAGCTCCCGCCGGCCGACCGTCCGCACGTGCACCTCGTCCGGCCCGTCGGCGATGCGCAACGTCCGCGCCCCCGCGTACATCTGCGCGAGCGGGAAGTCGTCGGAGACGCCGCCGCCGCCGTGCACCTGGATCGCGCGGTCGAGGATGCGGCAGACCATCCGCGGCACGACCACCTTGATCGCGGCGATCTCCGTGACGGCGCCGCGCGAGCCGACGGTGTCGATGAGCCACGCGGTCTTGAGCACCAGCAGCCGCGCCTGCTCGACCTCCATCCGCGCCTCCGCGATCCACTCGCGGATCACGCCCTGCATCGCCAGCGGCCGGCCGAACGCCACGCGCGACACCGCGCGTTGACACATCAGCTCGATCGCGCGCTCGGCCATGCCGATCGCGCGCATGCAGTGGTGGATGCGGCCGGGGCCGAGCCGCGCCTGCGCGATCGCGAAGCCGCCGCCCTCCTCGCCGACGAGGTTCGACACCGGCACCCGCACGCCGTCGAACCGGATCTCGCAGTGCCCCTCCTGGTCCAGGTAGCCGAACACCGGCAGCGCCCGCACGATCTCCACGCCCGGGGTGTCCAGCGGCACCAGCACCATCGACTGCTGGTGGTAGACGTCCGCGCCCGGGTCGGTCTTGCCCATGACGATCGCGACCCGGCACCGCGGGTCGGCGGCGCCGGTGATCCACCACTTGCGGCCGTCGATCACGTACTCGTCGCCGTCGCGGCGGATCGCCGTCGAGATGTTCGTGGCGTCCGACGACGCGACGTCGGGCTCGGTCATCGCGAAGCACGAGCGGATCGCGCCGTCGAGCAACGGCGCCAGCCACCGCTCCTTCTGCTCGGTCGTGCCGAACAGGTGCAGCACCTCCATGTTGCCGGTGTCCGGCGCGGAGCAGTTCATCGCCTCCGGCGCCAGCAGCACCGACCGCCCCATCAGCTCCGCCAACGGCGCGTAGTCGACGTTGGAGAGCCCGGAGACGTCGGGCAGGAACAGGTTCCACAGGCCGCGCGAGCGGGCCTCGGCCTTCAGCTCCTCGACCACCGGCGGCAGGTCGTGCGGGCGGCCCTCGGCCGTGAGCGCGGCACGCTGCGCGGCGTACACCGGCTCGGCGGGCAGCACCCGCTCCTCCACGAACGACCGCACCCGGTCCTGCCACTCGAGCGCCGTCGGGCTGTGCGCGAAGTCCATCCGCGCAGTCTGTCAGGATCGCGACCGTGCTCGTCGACCCCGAAGCCCTCACCGCGTACGCCGGGCCGCGCCTGCCCGGCGACGGCCCGCTGACCGTCGAACGCCTCGCCGCCGGCCACTCCAACCTCACGTTCGTCGTCGCCCGCGGCGGGCACGAGTGGATCCTGCGGCGGCCGCCGCAGGGGCCGCTGCTGCCGACCGCGCACGACGTGATCCGCGAGTACCGCGTCATGGACCTGCTGGGGCGCAGCGGTTGCGGCGTCCGCGTGCCGACCGTGACGCTCGCCTGCGCGGACCCCGCCGTGATCGGCGCGCCGTTCTACCTGATGGAACGCGTGCCCGGCGAGGTGATCCGCACGTCGCTGCCGGAGTGGGCGACGGAGGAGGCGCGGCGCGCGATCGGCTTCGAGCTGGTCGACGCACTGGCCGAGCTGCACAGCGCGCCGGTGGAGCCGTTCGTCGAGGCCGGCATCGGCAAGCCGGCCGGCTACCTGGAACGCCAGCTCCGCCGCTGGCGCGGCCAGCGGGAGGGCGCGAAGACCCGCGAGCTGCCCGACTACGACGTGCTCTCGGACTGGCTCGAACGCCACCTGCCGAAGCAGGCCGGCACGTCGCTCGTCCACGGCGACTACAAGCTCGACAACGTCGCCGTCTCGCCCGACGGCCCGCGCCTCACCGCGATCCTCGACTGGGAGATGGCGACGGTCGGCGACCCGCTCGCGGACCTCGGCTACCTCATGTCGTTCTGGATCGAGCCGGGGGAGCGCGACGAGTTCAGCGAGGTCGCCGGGAACGTCACCGTCGAGCCCGGCTTCCCCACCCGCGCCGAGCTGGTGGCCCGCTACGCCGAGCGGTCCGGCCGTGACGTCGCCGACCTCACGGCGTACGTCGTGCTCGCGATCTGGAAGCTCGCGATCCTGCTCGAGGCGTCGTACTCGCGGCACCTCGCCGGCACCACCGACGACCCGTTCTTCGCGCTGCTCGACCGGGGCGTCCCGGCGCTGCTCGCCCGCGCCCGGGAGGTGGCCGGTGCCTGACGTCGAGGCGTTGGTCGTGGACTTCGGCGGTGTGCTGACGACGTCGATGGCGGAGTCGTTCACCGAGTTCGTCCGCAGCGAGGACGTCGACGGCGAGCACCTGCACCGGGTGCTGTTCGCCGACTACGGCGAGGGGACGCTCGTCCACGGCGTCGAGACCGGCCGCGTGACGATGGAGGAGTTCGAACGCGAGCTCGCCACCAAGCTGCGCACCACCTCGGGCGACCCGGTGGCGGCCGAGGGGCTGGTGGCGCGGATGTTCGCGGGCGCCCGCGCCAACGGCCCGATGCTCGACGCCGTCCGCCGCGCCCGCGCGGCCGGCTTCCGGACCGGCCTGCTGTCGAACTCGTGGGGCAACCGCGACTCCTACGCGTTCGAGCACTTCGACACGTTGTTCGACGCGGTCGTGATCTCCGGCGAGGTCGGCATGCGCAAGCCCGATCCGGAGATCTACGCCCTCGCCGCCCGCGAGGTGGGCGTGCCGCCCGGCCGTTGCGTCTTCGTCGACGACATCGGCGCCAACGTCCGCGGCGCCGTCGCGGCGGGCATGATCGGCGTCCACCACCGCCAGACGGACACGACGCTGGAGGAGCTGGAAGCGCTGCTCGGCATCGCGCTACGGGGAGAGAGGGGGCCGGGTCCGGAGAGGGGGTCCCGCGACTAAGGGAGCGATGCGCGCAGCGCATCGCGGAACTAGCGGGGCTCCCTCTCCGGACCCGGCCAAACCGCAACCGGCGTGCGACGATGCGGGCATGCCCGACCGGCTCTCCCCGCTCGACGTGTCGTTCCTCTACCTCGAGGGCGAGACGACGCCGATGCACGTCGGCGGCGTCTGTGTCCTCGACCCGCCGCCGGAGGGCTTCGACTACGACCGCCTCGTCCGCATCATCAGCGACCGGATCGCGCTCGTGCCGCGGTACCGGCAGAAGATCCGGTGGGTGCCGGGGCACGTCGGCAACCCGGTCTGGGTGGACGACCCCGACTTCGACGTGACCTATCACGTGCGCCGCTCGGCGCTGCCGAAGCCGGGCACCGAGGAGCAGCTCAAGGAACTGACCGCGCGCGTCCAGTCGCGCCGCCTCGACCGCAGCCGCCCGCTGTGGGAGATCTACCTCGTCGAGGGGCTGGCGGACGGCCGCATCGCCATCATCACCAAGACCCACCACGCGATGGTCGACGGCATCAGCGCGGTCGACATCGGCGCGGTGATCCTCGACCTCACGCGCGAGCCGCGGGAGACGCCGCCGGCGGAGTGGGACCCGGAGCCGGAGCCGTCGGGGCTGTCGCTGCTCGCCGACGCGGTGGGCAACGCCGTCCGCAAGCCGGGGGAGCTGGTCAACGCCGCCCGCAACGGCGTCGCGGACGCGCGGCGGGTCGCGTCCCGCGCGGCGGGGCTCGCGGCGGGGCTGGCGAGCGCGGTGCGCAGCACGGCGCGGTCGGCGCCGGACTCGCCGCTGAACGCCGAGATCGGCGCGCAACGCCGCTTCGCCATGGCGCGCACGGAGCTGGACGACTACAAGCGGGTCCGCAAGGAGCACGGCGGCACCGTCAACGACGTGGTGCTCGCGACCGTGACCGGCGCGCTGCGCACGTGGCTGCTGACGCGCGGCGAGAGCGTCAACGACCGGACGGTGCGCGCGATGGTGCCGGTGAGCGTGCGCACCGACGACGAGCAGGGCGCGCTGGGCAACCGGGTGTCGGCGTACTTCGTGGACCTGCCGGTGGGGGAGCCGTCGCCGGTGCTGCGGCTGCACCAGGTGTCGTACGCGATGTCCGGTCACAAGGAGTCCGGCCAGTCGATCGGCGCGGAGGCGCTGGTGGGCTTCGCCGGGTTCGTGGCGCCGACGCTGCACGCGCTCGGCGCGCGCGTGGCGGCCGGCCTCAGCAGACGGCTGTTCAACGTCGTGGTCACCAACGTCCCCGGTCCGCAGATCCCGCTCTACGCGGCGGGCGCGGAGATGCGCGAGGTGTTCCCGGTGGTGCCGCTCGCGAAGGGGCAGGCGGTGTCGATCGGGCTGACGAGCTACAACGGCGGCGTCTACTACGGCCTCAACGCCGACCGCGACGCGATGCCGGACGTGGACGTGCTGGCGCAGTGCATCGAGGAGGCGCTGGCCGAGCTAGTGGAGACGGTCCGTTGAGCCGGCCGAAGCCGAAGCGCCGCCGCGGCCTGGTGCTCGGCGCGGGCGGCGTGCTCGGCGCGTCGTGGACGATCGGCGCGCTCAACGCCGTGCAGGAGGCGACCGGCTGGGACCCGCGCGAGGCGGAGGTCGTCATCGGCACGTCCGCCGGGTCGGTGCTCGCGGCGTTCGTCGGCAACGGCGTCTCCGCCGAGCAGCTCCTCAACCACCAGCGCGGCATCGTCGTGCCCGGCGACCCGGTCATCGACTACGACGCCGACGAGGAGCGGGCGCTCCCGCTGTGGCCGCGGCCCGGCCTCGGCTCGGCGAAGCTGCTCCGCAACGTCGTCCGCCACCCGTCGCGGATCACGCCGATGGGCGCGGCGGTGTCGATCCTGCCGCGCGGCCGCGGCTCGCTGGCGCGGGTCGGCGCGCTGGTCGAGGCGGTCTGCCCGCGCGGCGAGTGGGCGAGCCACCCGAACACCTGGATCGTGGCGATGGACTACGAGACCGGCAAGCGGGTGCCGTTCGGGCGCGCGGGGTCGCCGCCGGCCGGGCTCTCGGACGCGGTCATGGCGTCCTGCGCGATCCCCGGCTGGTACGCGCCGGTGACGATCGGCGGCCGCCGCTACGTCGACGGCGGCGCCTGCTCGCCGACCTCGCTGGACCTGGTGATCCCGCTGGAGCTGGACGAGGTGTTCGTGCTGTCGCCGATGACGTCGTTCGACTACGACGCGCCGACCTCGCGGATCGCCAAGGTCGAACGCCGCTTCCGCCGCGTGGTCACGCGGCGGCTGCTCAAGGAGGCGGTGAAGGTACGCCGTTCCGGCACCGCCGTCGTCATGCTCGGCCCCGGCGCGGAGGACCTCGAGGCGATCGGCGCCAACCTGATGGACGCGCGCCGCCGGCAGCGCGTCCTCGACACGTCGCTGCGCACCAGCGCGGCGGCGTTGCGCAAGCACTACGGCACCCTGGCCGAGACCGGCTGATGCGCGTCTACGTCGGTCTCGTCCGCTCCGCGCTCGCGGCGGCGCGCGACGCCGGCGAGCTGGGGCCGGCGCCGCTGGCGGCGTTCGCGGTGACGCCGGCGCTGCGCGAGTCGTACGCGACGGCGGATGCGGAGGAGCTGGAGTACGCCGCGCTGCTCGCGGCCGCCGAGTCCTGCCTGCCGCTGCTGGCCGCGAGCCCGGCCGAGCCGCGCCGGCGCTTCGTCGCCGCGTGCGACGTGCCGGACGAGGCGGTGACGCCCGACCCGGAGCCGGGGCCGGCCGGCGTGGCCGTCACGAGCGCGATCCGCTGGCGCGACGTGAAGGCGCTGCACGCCGACGACCCGGCCGCGGCCGCCACCGTCGCCGCGGCCGCCGACGCGTACGCGGCCGCCCGGGCGGGCGACGACGACGCGCGGTTCGCGGTCGACGAGGCGGACGGCTGGGAGCTGATGTGGTTCGCCACGCAGGAGGCGGACGATCTCCTCGGCTGACCTGCCGCCGCTGCGTGTCCGCGCCGGCCGCCTGCACGTGGGGCGGGCGCGGTTCGAGCCGGAGGGGCTGGTCGCCGGCGACGGCCCGCCGTGGCCGTGGGACGAGGCGGGGGAGTGGCCGGACCGGCGCGGCTGGCACCTCCACGCGCAGTCGCCGGACGCGCGGTCGTGGGTGCTGCTGGTGGTCGTCGAGGACGCCACCGCGCTGCGCCGGTCGATCGCCGGCCGGGTGCTGATGCTGCCCCACCGGCTGCGGCGACTGGAGGCGATGGCGGCGCTGCCGCCATTCCTGCACGACCACCCGGCCGCGCGGGCCGGGCTCGCCGATCCGGCCCGGGTGACGGCGCTGCTCGCGGCGCTGCGCGCCCGGCGGCCGCGCGCGCACGCGCCGCACGAGCCGATGATGGGCGACGCGTACGACGTCCACCACGCCGTGCTGCGCGCGCTGCGCGACACCGGCCCGGTCCGCTACCAGCGCCGCCCCGCCGACACCGACCCGCTGCCCGACCTGGCCACGGTCGTCGCGGCGGCGCGGGGACACCTGCGCCCGGGACTGCGCGACCGCGTGCCCGAGCAGGCGATCGCCGAGCGGGCCGCGAAGTTCCTCGCGGTCGACCCGTGGCCGTTCTCGCCGCTGCTCTGACCGCGACGAACGCGCCCCCGCGCCGTTGTCCCTCCGGAACCCCCTGACGCCCTACGGAGCCCCCGCATGCGCCTGCGCGCCCTCGTCCTGCCCCTCCTCACGACCGCCGCGCTCGTCGCCGGTGTCGTCAACGCCGCACCCGCCGCCACCGCGCCCGACCCGGCTGTGCTCGGCACGCACACCGTCACGACGTACGAGTACGACGCCGGACCCACGACCGTCACCGACCCGAGCGACGGGGTGCCGTACCAGGAGGAGCTGGCCGGCGCGCTGTACGTGCCGAGCGGCACCGGGCCGTTCCCGGTCCTGCTGTTCCTGCACGGCCGCCACGACACGTGCACCTACGCGTCGCTGTTCGACTTCGTGTCGCCGCAGGGCTGCCCGGACAGCGCCGTCACGCGCAACATCCGCAGCTACCGGGGCTACGCCTACCTCGCGACCAACCTGGCGAGCCACGGCTACCTCGTGATCGCGCCGAGCGCCAACGCCGTCAACTCGTGGGACACCGCCGGCGACTTCGGCGCCGAGGAGCGCGCGCAGGTCATCGCGCGGACCCTCGACAAGCTCTACGACTGGAACCTCTCCGCCGGCCCCGCGCCGGTCGGCAGCGCGCTCGTCGGCAAGGTCGACCTCTCCCGCATCGGCCTGATGGGCCACTCGCGCGGCGGCGAGGCCGTCGACCACTTCGTCGCGTACAACCGCCGCCGCACCGACGGCCGCCGCTACCCCGGCCTCACCGCGGTGTTCGCGCTGGCGCCGACGGACTTCGGCTCCGAGGCGCCGTACGGCGTCCACTACGCGACGCTGCTGCCGCTCTGCGACGGCGACGTCTACGACCTCGAGGGCTCGTGGGCGTACGACCGTGGCCGGTTCGCCGACCCGAACGAGACGCACACCCGCGCGCAGTACACGCTCACCGGCGCCAACCACAACTGGTTCAACACCGTGTGGGACATCGACGACTACTCCGGCAGCGACCCCGCCTGCGACACCGGCAACGCCGCGAACGTCCGCCTCTCCCACGCCGACCAGCGCGACGCGGGCCTGGCGATCATGGCGTCGTTCTTCCGCCGCTGGGTCGGCAACGAGACGGCGTTCGACGCGCTCGTGAAGGGCGCCGAGGCGCTGCCCGCCTCGGCCTGCCCGGGCTCGGCCACGACCTGCCCGACGCTGGTCCGCACGTCCTACCTCGCGCCCGCCGCGGACCGGAAGCTGCTCGTCATGCCGAACGCCGTCACGCCCACCGCGACCGGCTTCGCGACGTACTCGACCTGCACGCCGACCACCGGCGGCAGCGGCTGCCCCACCAACCCGGAGCGGTCGATCGCGACGCAGCTCACGCTCGGCTGGACCGCGCCCGCGACGCTGAAGGTCACGACGCCGGTCGACGCGAGCGGCCTCGCCGCGCTGACGTTCCGCACCGGCGTCAACTACAACGACGCCCGCAACACCGGCACCGCGCAGGACCTCGACGTGCTCGTCCGCGACAGCGCGGGCGCGACCGCGACCGTCAACGCCGGGGCCTACACGGCGTCGTTGCGCAAGCCGCCCGGCGGCGCGGACCGCGAGCTGACGCTGGACGGCGTCTGGATCCCGCTGTCGGCGTTCGCCGGCGTCGACCTCGCGCACGTCGCGTCGGTCGAGCTGCGCTTCGGCACCCGCACCGCCAGCGGGTCGGTCCAGCTCGCCGAGCTCGGCTTCCAGAGGTAGCGGGAGGGCCCTGCTGGCCTGAACCGTGCTGCCTCGCGTCCGGGTGTGGGCCGGAAGGTGCAGCATTGATCAGGAGCGTGGCGCCACGTGCCGCCTCATCGGAGTACGAACGAGCAGCCTCACGCCCACCGTCGCTGGCGGTCGCCTGCCACGAGATAGGCCAGGGCCGCGCCGCAGGTCCGGGTGACGAACAACGCAACTCGTCTACCGTGCCGTGCGCTGAATCGCTCCACGTCTCCTCCGTACGGCCGGCTCAAGCGTACGGGCGGCCGAAGGCACAGCAGGTAGCGGGAGGGACGGGGGCCGGCGCCGCGAACACCTACGTCGTGCCCCGCGTCCGCGTCCTCGCCGCGGCGGCGGCCGTGCTGCTCGGCACGGCCGTCGCGCCCGCCCGGGCTGCCACGCCGCCCGGCCGGATCGTCGTGAGCGGCAACGGCACCCGGTACGTCGACGTGACGTTCCGCACGCCCGTGGCGCTGCACCTGGAGGGCACCAGCCGGGTCACCGCCGCGTTCACCGGCGACTACGCGGGGCTCGCGGTGGAGACCGGCGACGCGGCGCACGAGCTGGTCGGCGGGGCGGTGCTCGTCCGCGGGCGCTTCGACTCCCGGTCGCCGGAGCGGTACCTGTTCCGGCTGCGGCAGGTCACCTACCTGAGCCTGGCGCCGGGCCGGTACCGGCTCGTGCTGCTCAGCGACGGCAACGCCGAGGTCTCCGTCTCGGCGGAGGGCGTCGCCGGCACCCGGCGCTACGTCGCCCGCGGCAGCGTCCGTGGCGTCGCCGCGTCGCGCACCGACGTGACGGTCCCGGTGGAGGTCGACCCGGGCGCCGGGATCGCGGCGGTGCCGGTGACCCAGCCGCGCCGCGGCATCCTGCTCGTCGGTCTCGCCACCACCTCCCACGTGGCGCCGGGGTGGGGCGTCCACGTCCAGCGGTTCTGCGTGAGCCGCGACGACCTCGAGACGTCCTGCGTCACCGGCACGCCCAACCCGACGGTCGACGGCGTGTCGGTCGTGCAGACGATCTTCGACCCGCAACGGCTGCCCCACGGCGACTACACCGCCTCCGCGACGGCGTTCGGCGCCGACCCGGCCGGCGCCGGCGCCCGGGTGCTGTTCACGCTCTCCCTCCCCACCGGCTGACCCCGCGCGGCGTGGGAGGATCGGCCCATGGACGCCGTCACCTCCGTGCCCCTGCCGGTCAACGAGCCCGTTCGCCAGTACGCCCCCGGCACCCCCGAACGCACCCGCCTCGAGGCGCGGCTCAAGGAGCTCGCCAGCGAGCAGGTCGACTTCACGATGACGATCGGCGGCAAGGCCGTCATGGGCGGCGGGGAGCCGATCGACACCGTGCAGCCGCACCGGCACGCGCACGTGCTCGGCACCATGCGCAACGCCACCGCGGCCGACGTGCAGTCGGCCGTCGACGCGTCGCTCGCCGCGCACCCCGAGTGGTCGCGGCTGCCGTACGACGACCGCGCGGCGGTGTTCCTGCGCGCCGCCGACCTGCTCGCCGGCCCGTGGCGCGACACCCTCAACGCCGCCACGATGCTCGGCCAGAGCAAGACCGTGATCCAGGCGGAGATCGACGCCGCCTGCGAGCTGATCGACTTCCTGCGCTTCAACGTCGCGTTCGGCCACCACGTCCTCGCCCAGCAGCCGCAGTCGTCCCCCGGCATCTGGAACCGGCTCGACTACCGGCCGCTCGAGGGGTTCGTGCTCGCGATCACGCCGTTCAACTTCACCGCGATCGCGGCCAACCTGCCGTGCGCGCCGGCGTTGATGGGCAACACCGTCGTCTGGAAGCCGAGCCCGACCCAGCAGCTCTCCGCGCACCTCACGATGCGGCTGCTCGAGGAGGCAGGACTGCCGCCGGGCGTCATCAACCTCGTCACCGGCGACGGCCAGGCCGTCTCCGAGGTGGCGGTGCCGCACCGCGACCTGGTCGGCATCCACTTCACCGGCTCCACCGCGACGTTCCAGCACCTGTGGCGCGCCGTCGGCGACAACATCGCGCGCTACCGCGGCTACCCGCGCCTCGTCGGCGAGACCGGCGGCAAGGACTTCGTCGTCGCGCACCCGTCCGCCGACCCGGCGGCGCTGAAGACCGCGCTGCTGCGGGGCGCGTTCGAGTACCAGGGCCAGAAGTGCTCGGCGGCCTCCCGCGCGTACATCCCCGAGTCGGTGTGGCGCGTCATGGGCGACGAGCTGGTCGCCGAGGCGGAGGCGCTGACGCAGGGCGACGTGGCGGACCTGTCCAACTTCATGGGCGCCGTCATCGACCGGCGGGCGTTCGACCGGCTGCGCGGCGTCATCGACCGCGGCAACGCCGACAGCGGCCTCACGCTGCTCGCCGGCGGCCGGTACGACGACAGCGAGGGGTACTTCGTCCGCCCCACGATCTGGCGCTCCGACGACCGCAACCACGAGATCTTCACGACCGAGTACTTCGGGCCGTTGCTCGGGATCAACGTCTTCGCCGACGGCGACTACGAGGAGGTGCTGCGGCAGGCGGCCGACGTCGCGCCGTACGCGCTCACCGGGTCGATCTTCGCCAACGACCGGCACGCCGTCGCGCACGCCATGGACGTGCTGCGCTACTCGGCCGGCAACTTCTACGTCAACGACAAGCCGACCGGCGCCGTCGTGGGGCAGCAGCCGTTCGGCGGGGCCCGCGCCAGCGGCACCAACGACAAGGCCGGCTCGTACCTGAACCTCGTCCGCTGGGTCAGCCCGCGGACGGTCAAGGAGACGTTCGTGCCGCCGACGGACCACCGCTACCCGCACATGGGTTAGGCCACCCTCCCGGTCGCGTCACGGCCGGTCGGAGGAATCCGCTGGTCACTTCGGGCCATTTGCGGCCGGAAGCGTTCCCACGCGGCCTCCGGCCTGCCGAGAATCCCTCCAACACCGGTCAAACGACCGGCGACCCGGAGGTAGCCCTAATGTCCGTGACGATCACGAGCACCGAGACGCATCCGCACTGCGCGGAGATCCTCGGTGTGCTCGCCCAGATCGTCCATCTCGACGACGAGGGCCTGCGCCGCCTCGCGCTGGCCTGGCAGGACACCGCCGACGTGTCCCGGGCGCGCGACAAGGCGCTCCAGCCCGACACGCCGCTGATCCTCGAGGTGCTGTCGGCGTTCGACAGCCTCGCCGGGCTGTTCGCCGACGACCTCGCCGGGACCGCGGCGTACATCACGCTGCCGGCGCCGACGACCGCGCTCGCGCTGAAGGCGGTCCGCGACGCGATCGCCGCCGCGTACGCCCGCCCGGTCCTCACCGCGCAGGAGTACACCGACCTCTCCGGCCCGTGGCACTCCGTGTACCCGGACCGCCGGATGCAGATGCCCGACTTCGGCCCGCAGCACCACGAGGTGCTCGCGCTGCTCACGTCGATCCCCGGCCTGTCCTGCCACCGGCACGACGAGGAGGCGGACGCCGTCTACAGCGGCCTGCTGCTGCACGCCCGCGGCCTCGACGCCGACGCCCACGGCCGCGCCGTCGAGTCGGCGTGGCAGGCGGCGGTCATGACCGGCCGCCGCCGCCTGTGGTTCCTGGCCAGCCGCAGCGCGCACGAGTCGTTCAACCGGGCCTGCCCGTCCTGCGCGCGCCTCACCGACGACGACGACCGGGCCGTGCTCGCCGTCTGCCTCGGCGTCGTCGCAGGGATGCTGGTCCGCGACGTGCTCGACACCGACAGCGCCGACACGCTGCTCGCGCCCGTCGGCTCGCTGATGCCGCCGACCGCCGCGTAGCCACTACTGTCGCGCTCGTGGAGGAGCGCGGGCACAGCTTCGGCGAGGAGGGCGGCCGCCTCTCCTACGGCTCGTACCTGCGGGTGGACGAGCTGCTCGCGCAGCAGGTCCTCGCGAGCGACCCGCCGGCGCACGACGAGCTGCTGTTCATCACCGTCCACCAGGTGTACGAGCTGTGGTTCAAGCAGCTCCTGCACGAGCTGACCCACGCCCGCGACACCATGGTCGCCGGCGAGACGTACGCCCCCCGCCACGCCCTCGAACGCAGCCACGCGATCCTGCGTGTGCTCGTCGAGCAGGTGGGCGTGCTGGAGACGATGACACCGCAGGACTTCCTGGCGTTCCGGTCGCTGCTCGCGCCGGCGAGCGGGTTCCAGTCGGTGCAGTTCCGGGAGATGGAGTTCCTCTCCGGCAAGCGCGACCCGGCGCTGGTGTCCCGGCTGCGGCTCTCCGACGCGGAGCGCGAGCGGCTGGACCGCCGCCTGGCCGAGCCGACGTTGTGGGACGGCTACTGCGCGCTGCTCGCCTCCCGCGGCCTCGCCGTCGCCGACGAGGGGGCGCGGCGGGCGTCGCTGCTCGCCGTCGCCCGCGACCGCGGCCGGTACGGCGACCTGTGGGACGTCGCCGAGGGGCTGGTCGCGCACGACGAGCTGGTCGGCCAGTGGCGGGCCCGGCACGTCGACATGGTCGAGCGGCAGATCGGCACCAAGTCCGGCACGGGCGGCTCCACCGGCGCCCCGTACCTGCGCCGCGCGCTCGGCGTGCGGTTCTTCCCGGAGCTGTGGGAGCTGCGTTCGTACCTCTGACGGAGTGGCGTGTGTTGCTCCGAGGTGTCCCGCTCGTTACGCTGTGTCCTACAGCCGAGCCCGCCCGATCCTCCGGGCCCCGCGCTCCGGCCGAATCGTTCTCCCGCTCCGCCCGCGCCGCGTTTCGCGGCGCGATTCCGCCCGGCGTTCGCCGACGGTGGCGCGGCCTCCCGCCCGCGGCCTCGTCTCGAACCCCCGGCACCCAGACCTCTCCCGCTCCTTCCGCGGGGGATGCACCTCGACGTGGCGTCCGCGCCACGCAGTGAGAGGAACGTCCTTGACCGACATCACCGAGGCGCCCGTCGCCTCGACGCCCGCCGCCGACCAGCCCGCCGGGGAGAAGCCGCGACGTGCGCGCGGCGGCCTCGGCTCGATGCTGCTGCCCGACCTCAAGTCGCTGGCCGGCAGCCTCGGCATCAACGCCGGGAGCATGAAGAAGGCGGAGCTCGTCGCCGCGATCCAGGCCGCCCAGGGCGGCGGCGCGCCGCGCAACGGCCGCACCGCGGCCAGCGACGGCGACGCCGCGCCGCGCGAGGAGCGCCCGCGCGAGGAGACGCCGCGTACCGAGGCGCCCCGCGAGGAGCGCCCGCGTGACGAGGCGCCGCGCGCCGAGACCCCCCGCGAGGAGGCGCCGCGCGAGCAGCGCGAGCCCCGCGAGCAGCGCGAGGAGCGGCCCCGCGAGGACGCGCCGCGCGAGGGCGGCGAGCAGCAGGACCGCCAGCAGGGCCAGCAGCAGGGCGGCCAGCAGCAGGGCCAGCAGCGCGAACGCTTCCGCGACCGCCAGCGCGGCGACCGGCAGCAGGGCGACCGCCAGCAGCAGGGCGGCCAGCAGGGCGACCGCCAGCAGGGCGACCGGCAGCAGGGTGACCGCCAGCAGGGCGACCGGCAGCAGGGCGACCGGCAGCAGGGCGACCGGCAGCAGCAGGGTGGCCAGGGCGAGCGCCAGCAGCAGGGCCAGCAGGGCGGCGGCCAGCAGGGCGGCCGCGACGACGAGTGGGGCGGCGGCGGGCGCCGGCAGCGCGGCCGGTTCCGCGAGCGCGGCCGCAACCGCAACCGCCAGGGCGGCCCCGGCGGCTTCGTCAACGAGGCCGACCCGGTCATCCGCGAGGACGACGTGCTGGTGCCCGTCGCGGGCATCCTCGACATCCTCGACTCGTACGCGTTCGTCCGGACCAGCGGCTACCTGCCCGGCCCGAACGACGTCTACGTCTCGCTGTCCCAGGTCCGCCGCCACGGCCTGCGCAAGGGCGACGCCGTCACCGGCGCCGTCCGCCAGCCGGCCGAGGGGGAGCGGCGGGAGAAGTTCAACGCGCTCGTCCGCCTCGACACCGTCAACGGCGTCGACCCGGAGCAGGCGCGCGGCCGGGTGGAGTTCACCAAGCTCACGCCGCTCTACCCGCAGGACCGGCTGCGCCTGGAGAACGACCCGACCCAGCTCACGACGCGGATCATCGACCTCATCGCGCCGATCGGTAAGGGCCAGCGCGGCCTGATCGTGTCGCCGCCGAAGGCCGGCAAGACGATGGTGCTCCAGTCCATCGCCAACGCGATCACGCGCAACAACCCGGAGGTCCACCTCATGGTGGTGCTCGTCGACGAGCGCCCCGAGGAGGTCACCGACATGCAGCGGTCGGTGAAGGGCGAGGTCATCGCGTCGACGTTCGACCGGCCGGCGGAGGACCACACGACGGTCGCCGAGCTGTCCATCGAGCGCGCCAAGCGGCTGGTCGAGCTCGGCCACGACGTGGTCGTGCTGCTCGACTCGATCACCCGCCTCGGCCGCGCCTACAACCTGGCCGCCCCGGCGTCCGGGCGCATCCTCTCCGGCGGTGTCGACTCGACGGCGCTGTACCCGCCGAAGCGGTTCTTCGGCGCGGCCCGCAACATCGAGAACGGCGGCTCCCTGACGATCCTCGCGACCGCCCTGGTGGAGACCGGGTCGCGGATGGACGAGGTCATCTTCGAGGAGTTCAAGGGCACCGGGAACATGGAGCTCAAGCTCGACCGCAAGCTCGCGGACAAGCGCATCTTCCCGGCCGTCGACGTCGACGCCTCCGGCACCCGCAAGGAGGAGATCCTCATGGCGCCGGAGGAGCTGGCGATCGTGTGGAAGCTCCGCCGCGTGCTGCACGCGCTCGAGGCCGGGCCGGCGTTGGAGCTGCTCATCGACAAGATGAAGTCGACCAAGAGCAACGTCGAGTTCCTCATGCAGATCCAGAAGACGACGGTCGGCCCGACCGACTGACGTCCCGCTCGGCACGACGGCGCCGCCGGGGCGATGAGTCCCGGCGGCGTCGCGCGTCTACCCTCCCGAGAGCCCACCACGACCACAGGGAGCGAACAGATGCGCATCGTCCTCAGCGACTTCATGAGCCTCGACGGCGTCGTGCAGGCGCCCGGCGGACGCACGGAGGACACCGACGGCGGCTTCGCGCACGGCGGCTGGTCCATGCCGTACTTCGACGTCGACACCATGGGCCCGGCGGTGGACGAGGTGCTCGGCGCGACGGAGGCGCTGCTCTACGGCCGCCGCACCTGGCAGGGCATGGCGGCGGCGTGGCCGGAGCGGGCGGGCGACCCGTTCGCCGACCGGATGAACGCGCTGCCGAAGTACGTGGCCTCCCGCACCCTCACCCAGGACGACCTGCACTGGTCCGGTTCGGTGCTGCTGCCCGCCGACGACGCGATCGGCGCGATCCGCGAGCTGCGCGAGCGCGACGGCGGCGACCTCCAGGTCATGGGCAGCCCGACGCTCGCCGCCCAGCTCGTCGCGCACGACCTGGTCGACGAGTACCGGCTGATGATCGAGCCGATCCTGCTCGGCGGCGGCAAGCGGGTGTTCCCGGCCGACGGCAACGCCCGCCCGCTGGAGCTGGTCTCCGTCACGACCGCGAGCACCGGCGTGCTGATCTGCGCCTACCGCCCCGCCGCGTCGTAGCGCCCCGCCCCGCACGCGTTACGCCGAACGCCGCGCCCTCTGGTCAGAAGTGACCAGGGCCAAATCCCCCTCCCTCGGCATGGCCTGATCCCGCCATGTCGGAAATCCTCGGGAATGGCTTCGGGTGCGGGGAGGCACACTGTGTTGTCCCGGTTTCGGGAGTCGGACGACGGTTCCGTCGCCGTGCTCGCCGCCGTGACGATCCCGGTCGTGCTGCTCTGCGTGGCGCTCGCCACCGCGGCCATCGTCTGGTCGTCCAGCGAGCACGAGACGCAACGCGCCGCCGACACCGCCGCGGTCCGCGCCGCGTCGACGGCGTTCCTCGGGACGGACTTCCCGTACCAGCAGCTCCCCGGCCTGACGACGCCGCTCACCTACCCGGACGTCGAGGCGATCGCGGCGCTCGCGCACCTCACGCCGCCCGTCGACGCGAGCGAGTGCGGGACCGTCGGGCTGCCGCGCGTGGGCGTGCCGTCGATCGACCCGAACGCCGTCGTCCCCACGCTGCCCGCCCCGGTGCCGTCGACCAGCCCGCTGCCGACGACCGACCCGGTGACGGCGCCGGACACCGTGACCCTGCCGGCGAGCTGCCCGGCGGTGGCGCCGTTCGCGCCGGAGGTCGCGCTGACCGCCGCCGACGAGAGCGGCACCGCCGCGTGCGCGGCCGCGAGCGCCGCGATGACCGACGAGGTGGCGCCGTACGCGAACCGGTTCCACGACGGCACCGGCGACCCGCTGCCGACCTGCACCGACGGCCGCATCCGCGTGAAGCTCGCCACCGGCAGCCCGCTCGTCGGGTTCGGGCAGACCGTCGCCGACGCGGCGACCGGCCAGCTCCAGACCCGGGTGGTGCCGGAGTACCCGAGCGTGGCGGAGGCGCTGGCGGCGTTCGGCATCCGGCTGGACACGTCGTTGCCGAGCCTGATCTGCCCGGAGATCAGCGTCGACGTCGACCAGCCGGTGCGCGAGCCGGTGTTCGACCGCGCCAGCGTCCCCAACGGCCGCGCCACCGCCCGCCGCATCGTCAAGAACGCCGTCGTCGTGCCGGTGTACGAGGGCGACGCGATCGTGGCCGCGACCGACGGCGCCGTGCACGCCAGCGCGGCCGGTGGCGGCGTCGACATGGCCACGACGAGCGGCACCACCGTGACGATCCCGCCGCGCAACCTCAACGCCACCCTGCTCGACGGCCAGCGCGAGCTGCTCGGGCTGCTGGACGAGGTCGACGCGGTCGCCGACGCCGCGCTGCGCGCCGAGAACGTCACCGTCGACCACCTCAACGGCACCTACTCCGGCGTCAGCCCCACGCTGCCGCAGCCCCCGCCCGCGCCGGGGACGGCGCCGTTGGAGACGCTGCGGCTCACCAAGTGCCTGCGCGACACGCTCGCGCAGATCTACGACCCGCCGTCCGGCGACGCGCCGACGACCGATGAGGTGCTGGCCGCCGCCGCCGCCTCCGGCGAGCCGGTGATCGCCGTGCAGGTCGGCACGGTCCGCGCCGACTGCACCGAGCCCGGGGCGATCCGGGTGCGGCGGCACCGGGTCGCGACGGCCCCGACGCCGACGCTCACCGACGAGTGCGTCCGGGCGGCCACGACGCCGCAGTACAACCCGCTCACCGGCCTGTACGAGGTGCCGTTCTTCGACGCGACGCCCGTGCTGGTGCAGGACGTGGGGAGCAAGAACTACGAGGCCGTGCCGGTGCACGCGTCGCAGGCGTCGGGCGCGTTCCGCGGCGGCCTGGTCCGCGACCGCGACCACGACCGGTACGACCCCGACGTCCGCCAGCCCACCCCGACGCCGATCTGCAACGCCACGCTCCCGACCGGCTCGACCGCCTGCGGCATCCTCAGCGTCAGCCCGTCGCCGCTGCCGACCGCGACCGTCGTCGTCTCCACGCCGCCGCCGGTGTCGCCCACGCCCACGCCGTCGCCGCTCGTCACCGTGACGGTGCCGGTCACGCTGCCGGTGGCGACGCCGACCCCGACGCTCACCACGTCGCCGCTGCCCACCGTCACGGTCTCGCCCATCTGCATCGGTCTGGGGTGCCCGAAGTGAGGCGCGATGACAGCGGGGCCACGGCGGTCGAGTTCGCGCTCGTCGTGCCGATCTTCTTCGGGCTCGTCGCGATCACGGGGTACTTCGCCTGGCTGGTGTTCGCGAGCTCGCAGGTCGAACGCGCCGCCCAGCGGGCCGCGCGCTACGCCGCCGTGCCGACCACCGAGGGGACGTACACGTTCGACCAGTGCGACGTCGTCGCGGAGGTCAACGACGAGCTGTCGGCGTTCACGGTCGCGCCGTCGTCGGTCGAGGTGCGCGACGCGAGCGGCGCGCTGGCGACCGTCGCCACCTGCCCCGGCGGCGCCGCCCCGGCCCGCCCGCGCGGCTACGTCCGGGTGCGCGTCGTGCACCGGCTGGACAACCCGTTCACCGACCTCCTGAAGCTGCTGCTCGGCGGCAACAACGCCGCCACCGTGAGCGGCAGCGGCGAGGCCCGCGTCGAGGACCCCCTGTGAGATCACCCCACGACGCCACTCGCTGCGCTCGCGCCGCCGCGGGGACCCCGATCCGCGGGGGGCACGACGACCGCGGGATCGCGGCGCTGGAGCTCGGCATCTTCCTGTCGCTGCTCATGCTGCTGGCGTTCGGCGCGCTGCCTCTCTACGCGCTGCTGCGGTCGTACCAGCGGGTGTCGAAGGCGAGCACCGCGACGCTGCGGTACGCGACCGCCGTCGACTCCAACGCCCACCGCACCGGCGGCGTGCTGACCCGCAAGCCGTCGTACGACGAGGTCGCGGCGTTCGCGCACGACGCCGCCAACGACCCGTCGCTCGAGGTGGCGGTGACCGTCTGCCAGGGCGGCACCTGCGCCGCCGCGACCGGCGCGTCGCCGATCCCCGCGAGCGCCGGCGACACCGTCACCGTGACCATCCGCCAGCACGTCGACATGAGCGTCCTGGGCAGCGTCGCGAACGCGATCGCGTCGCTCAGCGGCGCCGGCAAGGTCTTCCCGGACAACGACGTCACGGTCACCTCGACCGCGACCGCCAGAGAAGAGTGAGAGGTACGACGACATGAAGAGCCGCAACAACCTCGTGATCGCCGTAGGCGTCGTGCTGGCGCTGCTCGGCGCGGGCTTCGCGGTCGCGTACCTGCGCGGGACCGAGGCGGACGCGCGCGCCACCGCGTCGGTCGTCGTCGCGACCGCCGCCGTCCCCGCGGGCACGCCCGCCGCCAACGCGAAGCTGGTGGTGAAGGCGGTCGACGTCTCCGCCGTCCCGCCGAACGCCGTCACCAACCTGGCGGCGCTGACCGGACAGGTGTCGCTGGTCGCGCTGGCGCAGAACCAGGTCGTGACGCCGGCGATGTTCGGCGTGCGCGGCGCGGCGGCGAGCGGCGGCGTGGTGCTGCCGCCGGGCAAGAAGGGCATCGGCGTCGAGCTCGGCTTCGCGCCCGGCGCGCTGCGCTACGTCGTGCCGACCAACCGCATCGACGTCTACGCCTCCCGCAAGACCGGCGACACCGTCCGCACCGAGGTGCTGCTGCGCGACGTGCAGGTCATCGCCACCACGCCGGGCACCGGCACCGGCGAGGCGACCGCCGTCCAGTCCGGCCCCGGCACCCTCGACTTCCTGCTCGCCGTCGACGAGGCGCAGGCGTTGAAGATCGTCAACGCGCAGGCGTCGCAGTGGTCGCTCTACTTCACCCTCGCCGGGGCGCGAAAGGCGGGGGCGTGACCGACCAGCTCACCGTCGTCGTCCTCGACCGGAGCGACGCGCTGATCAAGGGCCTCGCCAAGGCGGTGGCCGCGCTGCCGGACGAGCCGGACGTGCAGGTGTTCGACCGCCCGGCCGAGGTGGACGCGGCGTTCGCGGCCGGCCCGGTCGACGTCCTCGTCGTCGGGCCGAGCGAGCTCACCGCCGCCGGCATGCGCCGGGTCGCGAAGCTGCACGCCGAGCATCCGGAGACCGTCGTCGTCGTGGCCGGCAAGGTGGCCGAGCTGCCGTCGCCGATGCTGCTCGTCAAGGCCGGCGCCGCCGAGATCATCCGGCTGCCCGCCGGGCCCGCGACGATCCGCAAGGCGCTGGAGTCGGCGACCGCGCAGGCGCGGGGGCGCCACGTCGAGGTCGTCGTGGAGCGCGCGGTCGAGGTCACCGCGGCGCCCGAGCCGGAGCCGGAGCAGCCGGTGCAGCGCGAGCCGGCCGTCACCATCACCGTCGCCAGCGCGACGGGCGGCTGCGGCAAGACGTTCCTCGCGTCGAACCTCGCGTACCTGCTCGCGCGCACCGGCAAGCGGGTGGCGATGGTCGACCTCGACCTCCAGTTCGGCGAGGTCGTGTCGATGCTCCAGCTCCGGCCGGCGTTCACGATCGTCGACGTCGACCCCGACCAGGAGGGGTCGCTCGAGGCGTGCATGACGCCGCACAAGGGCGGCTTCGACGTCCTCGCCGCGCCGCGCGACCCGATCGCCGCCGACGGGCTGACACCCGAGCGCATCGCGGAGATCCTGCTCGCGATCCGGCAGCGGTACGACTACCTGATCATCGACACGCCGCCGTCGCTCAACGAGGTCGTGCTCAGCTCGTTCGACATCTCCGAGCACCTCATCGTGCTGGCCACGCTGGACGTGCCGAGCGTCAACAACATGCGGGTGTTCCTCTCCACGCTCGACCGGCTGAAGATCCCCACCGAGGGCATCCACCTCGTCCTCAACAAGGCCGAGAAGGGCGTCGGCCTGGCCGGCTCCGACGTGGAGGCGCTGCTCGGCCGGCCGTGGGACCTGGTGCTGCCGTACGACCGCGAGGTCTCCCGCGCGGTCAACCTCGGCCTCCCGGTCACCGAGGCCGCCCCCGGCACCGAGGTCAGCCGCCGGCTCGTCCGCGGCCTGTCCGCGGTCGTCCCCGGCGCCGCCGTCGTGCCCGCCATCCCGGAGCAGCGCAACGGCCTCGTCGCGCGCCTGCTCGGCAGCCTCGCGCCCCGCCGCGCCGTCGCGGCCGTCGCCCAGGAGGAGAAGTCGTGAAGCTCTCGGAGCGTCTCGCCGAGCTGGAGAAGCAGCAGCCGGTCAAGGCCGCGCCCCCGCAGCAGCGGCGGCGTTCGGGCGCCGCGACGACGCCGCAACGCCGCTCCGAGCGCCGCCCCGCCGCGGTCGCGGCGGCGAAGCCGGCGACCGACTGGGAGAGCGCCAAGCGCACCGTCCGCGACCTCGTCATCGCCGACCTCGGCCCGCGCCTCGCCTCCGTCGAGGACATCGACGCCGAGGTCGGCAAGGTCATGGAGGCCGCGCTCGCCAAGGGCGCGGTCAAGCTGCCCGGCGGCGACCGCAAGCGGTTCGTCGCCGAGGTCGCGAGCGACATCCTCGGCTACGGCCCGCTCGACCCGTTGCTCAAGGACCCGTCGATCGACGAGATCATGTGCAACGGCTTCGACGACATCTACGTCGAGCGCCGCGGCCGGATCGAGCGCACCGACGCGCGGTTCGCCGACGAGACCCATTTCCGCCAGGTCATCGAGAAGATCGTGTCCGCGATCGGCCGCCGGGTGGACGAGGGGTCGCCGATGGTCGACGCGCGGCTGCCCGACGGCTCCCGCGTCAACGCGATCCTGCCGCCGCTCGCGATCCACGGGCCGGTGATGACGATCCGCAAGTTCGCGGAACGCCCGTTCACCGTCATGGACCTCATCGCCAACAACACGCTCTCCGCCGACGTCGCGGTCTTCCTCGAGGCGTGCGTGCGGGCGAAGCTGAACATCCTCATCTCCGGCGGCACCGGCTCCGGCAAGACCACGATGCTCAACGTCGTCAGCTCGTTCGTGCCGGAGACCGAGCGGGTCATCACCATCGAGGACGCGGCCGAGCTCCAGATGCAGCAGCCGCACGTCATCACGCTGGAGTCGCGGCCGCCGAACGCCGAGGGCCGCGGCGCGGTGACGATCCGCGACCTGGTGCGCAACGCGTTGCGGATGCGCCCCGACCGCATCGTCGTCGGCGAGGTCCGCGGCGCCGAGGCGCTGGACATGCTCCAGGCGATGAACACCGGCCACGAGGGCTCGTTGACGACCGTCCACGCCAACTCCCCGCGCGACGTCGTGTCGCGGCTGGAGACGATGGTGCTGATGGCCGGCTTCGACCTGCCGGTCCGCGCGATCCGCGAGCAGGTCGCGAGCGCCGTCGACCTCATCGTGCACACCGAGCGCCTCACCGACGGCTCGCGCCGGCTCATCGCGGTCACCGAGGTGCAGGGCACCGAGGGCGACGTCGTGACGTTGCAGGACCTGTTCGCCTACGAGCCGGGGCCGCCCGGCGCGGAGGGCACGGGCGCCATGCGCCCGACCGGCCTGCGGCCGCGCAAGCTCGACCAGCTCTCCCGCAGCGGCGTCGACCTGCCGCCGCGGCTGTTCGCGCGGGTCACGCCGGCCGCCGCGCCGGCGCGGCCGGGGAGGAGGGGCTGATGGGCTGGCTCGCGCCGGTGCTGCTCGTGCTCGCGGGCGGGGCGTTCGTGGCGTACGGCGTCCTCGCCGGGCGCACCGCGCACCGCCGCCGCCTCGCCGAGCTGCTCGACCTCCAGCTCTCGACCGACGGCACGGCCACGCCCGCGACCGTCAGCCTCTACGAGAAGGTCGCGCGCTGGACCGAGACCCGCACGCAGAAGCTGCCGTGGACCGAGCGGCAGACCGTCCGCCTGGAACGCGCCCGCATCGCGCTGCGCCCGCACGAGTTCCTGCTGCTCTGGGTCGGCGTCGGCGCCGGGTGCGCGCTGCTCGGCGTGGTGCTGCTCGGCCTCTCCGGGCTGGTGGTCCTCGGCACCCTCGGCGCGCTCGCGCCGCCCGCCGTCGTCGCGCAGCGCACCCGCTCGTGGCGGCGGCGCTTCGAGGCGCAGCTCCCCGACGTGCTCGACCTCGCCGCCTCGTCCATGGAGGCCGGCCACTCGCTGCTCACGGCGTTGCAGCTCGTCGCCGAGGACGCCGACGAGCCGGTCGGCACCGAGCTGCAACGCGTGCTCGCCGAGACGCAGGTGGGCCGGCCGCTGCTCGACGCGCTCGACGCCATGGCCCTGCGCCTCGGCTGCCCCGACTTCACCTGGACCGTCGAGGGCGTCCGCATCCAGCTCGAGGTCGGCGGCCGGCTGGCCGAGATGCTGCGGACGCTGGCGTCGTTCATGCGCGCCCGCGAGGAGGTCCGCCGCGAGCTCCGCGCGCTCGTCGCCGAGGGGAAGATGTCCGCCTACGTCCTCGGCGCGCTGCCGGTGCTGATGTTCCTGTTCATGAAGTTCGCCGCGCCCGCGTACATCGCGACGCTGTGGACCACCGGCGCCGGGCGCGTGCTGCTCGTGGTCGCCGTCTGCCTCCTCGGCGGCGCCGCCGCCGTCATGGCCCGCATCGTCAGGCTGGAGTTCTGATGCTCGCGCTGGTCGCGCTGCTGCTCGGCGGCGGCATCTTCTGCCTCTCGGTCGGCGTGCTGCGTTCCGCCGGGGCCGGCGGTGCCGCCACGCCGTCGGTGCTGTTCCTCCGCGACGAGGCCGAGGGGGAGGTGGACGAGTTCCGCGCGCGGCTGCGCGCCCCGCTGTCCGAACGCCTCGCCACCGGCGTCGGCGCCCAGCTCGCCGACGCGATGAAGCGGCTCACGCCGTCGTCGATCCGTTCCGAGCTGGACCGGCGGCTGCTGCTCGCCGGCCTCGAGGGCCGGCTCGACCCCACCCTCGTCTACCTGGGCAAGGCCGTCTTCGCCGGGGTGTTCGGGCTGGTCTTCGCCGCGCTGCCGTCGGTCGCCGGGCTGCCGTCGGTGTTCGCGCTGCCGGGGCTCGTGCTCGGCGTGCTGTTCGGCTTCATGGCGCCCGACCTGCTGCTGTCGACCCGCGCCGACGCGCGGCAGGCGACGATCCGCCGCGCGCTGCCCGAGGCGCTCGACCTCATGGCCATCTCGGTGCAGGCCGGCGTCGGCCTCGAGCAGGCCGTGTCGATCGTCACCGAACGCCTCCCCGGCGCGCTCGGCGAGGAGCTGGCGCGGTTCCTCCACGAGGTCCGCCTCGGCGTCTCCCGCCGCGAGGCGCTGGTGTCGTTGCGCGAACGCACCTCGTGCCCCGAGCTGTCGACGTTCGTGCTGTCGCTGCTCCAGGCCGACGCGCTGGGCATCGCGATCGGCGAGGTGCTCAAGACGCAGGCGGCGGAGATCCGCGCCAAGCGCCGCCAGCTCGCCCGCGAACGCGCCGCCAAGGCGCCGGTGCGGCTGCTGTTCCCGCTGATCTTCGGCATCCTGCCGGCGCTGTTCGTCGTCATCCTCGGCCCGGCCGGCATCCAGATCAGCGGCGCGTTCTCCGGGCGGTAGGCCGCGTCACGCGGCGGGTGGTCGTCCGTACTGGTCTGACGGAGGCGTCGGACCAGGGGAGGCCGGGTGGCGCGGCAGCCGTTGCCGAAGGTGCTCAACCAGAAGTCGGCCAAACGGCTGCTCATGGAGCACGGCTGGACGCCGCGAGCCGGCGGGCGGCACGCTCTGCTCATGGAGAAGGAGGGTCACGCGCCGGTGGCGCTGTCGCACCATGGCGGGAAGGACTACGGAGCCGGTCTGCGCAGGCTCGTGCTGAAGCAGGCTGGGCTGCTGGACGGGGAGGGGGAGTGATGCCGGATCGGCCGGAGCAGGCGCTCGTCCTCGGTCTGGACGTGTTCCAGGACGACGACGGCAGCTTCGTCGCCCACGTGCGCGAGTGGCCCGGCTGCATCGCGTCCGGCCACACGTTCGAGGAGCTCGTCGACAACGTCCGGGAGACCGTCGCCGAGTACGCCGTGGCGATGGGCCTGCCGCGACCGGAGCACGTGGACACCGACGACGTGCCGCCGCCGTTGGCCGACGTGGTGCTGCTCCGCCGCCCGGCGGTCGAGGTGCGGCCGGAGGCGATGAGCAACGAGCACATGAAGGTGCTGGTCCGCGAGGCGTAGCCGGGCATACGCGGTTCCGGGGAAGCGTTGGACCCTCCGTACGCGGCTCTGGCACACTGAGTCGCCACCTGGACCGGTTCCCGTCGTGCGCGACGACCCGGCGCCACCTGAGAAGAGGACCCACCATGAAGTCGGGCATCCACCCGAACTACGTCGCCGCGACCGTGCACTGCTCGTGCGGCAACACGTTCGAGACCCGCAGCACCGTCAGCGACATCCACGCGGACGTCTGCTCGCAGTGCCACCCGTTCTACACGGGCAAGCAGAAGATCATGGACGTCGGCGGCCGCGTCGAGAAGTTCGAGAAGCGGTTCGGCAAGCGCACCCCGAAGGGTGCCGACAGCCAGGGCTAGTGTCCGGCGAGCCCACCGCCCGCCGACCCGAGAGCCCCACAACCGATGTTCGACAAGCTCGACAGCATCCTGGGCGAGTACGCCGAGCTGGAGACCCAGCTCGGCGACCCCGGCGTGCACTCAGACCAGAACCGCGCCCGCGACCTCGGCAAGCGCTACGCCGAGCTCGGCCCGGTCGTGGACGCCTACCGCGCCTACAAGGCGGTCGACGACGACCTCGCCGCCGCGAAGGAGCTGGTGGCGGAGGACGCGTCGTTCCGCGACGAGGTGACCAGCCTGGAGCAACGCCGTGAGGAGCTGGTGCAGCAGCTCCGCGAGGCGCTGATCCCGCGCGACCCCAACGACGCGAAGGACGTCATCCTCCAGGTGAAGGCGGGGGAGGGCGGCGAGGAGTCGGCGCTGTTCGCGGGCGACCTGCTGCGCATGTACCTGCGTTACGCCGAGCGCCAGGGGTGGAAGACCGAGCTGCTCGACGCCACCGAGTCGGACCTCGGCGGCTACAAGGACGTCAGCGTCGCGGTGAAGGCGCGCAACGGCGGCGTCTGGCGGCGGCTGAAGTACGAGGGCGGCGTGCACCGGGTGCAACGCGTGCCGGCGACCGAGTCGCAGGGCCGCATTCACACCAGCGCGGCGGGCGTGCTGGTGATGCCGGAGGCCGAGGAGGTCGACGTCACGATCGACCCGAACGACCTGCGCATCGACGTCTACCGCAGCAGCGGCCCGGGCGGGCAGAGCGTCAACACCACGGACTCGGCGGTGCGCATCACGCACCTGCCGACCGGCACCGTCGTGTCGATGCAGAACGAGAAGAGCCAGCTCCAGAACAAGGAGGCGGCGCTGCGGGTCCTCCGCGCGCGGCTGCTCGCGCAGGCGATCGAGGCGCAGCAGGCGGAGGCGAGCGCGCAGCGCGGCGCGCAGGTCCGCACCGTCGACCGCAGCGAGCGGGTGCGCACCTACAACTACCCGGAGAACCGCATCTCCGACCACCGCACCGGCTTCAAGGCGTACAACCTCGACCAGGTCCTCGACGGCGACCTCGACGCGGTGATCCAGTCGCTGGTCGACGCCGACAACGCAGCCCGGCTCGCCGGTGACGACTCCTGACCTCGGCCGGCCGGTGCCGCTGCGTCCGGCGCTGACCGAGGCCACCGCCACCCTCGCCGCCGTCGGCGTGGAGTCGCCGCGCTGGGACGCCGAGCAGCTCGTCGCGCACGTCCTCGGCGTCGCCCGCACCAGCCTCGTCACCGTGCCGAACCTCGACCCCGCCCAGCACGACGAGCTGCAACGGCTCGTGGCCCGCCGCGCCGCGCGGGAGCCGTTGCAGCACATCGTCGGCAGCGTCGGCTTCCGCTTCATCGAGCTGGCCGTCGGCCCCGGCGTGTTCATCCCGCGCCCCGAGTCGGAGTCGGTGGCGGGCTGGGCGATCGACGCCGCCCGCAACGCCGGCGTCCCCCACCCGCGCGTCGTCGACCTGTGCGCCGGCTCGGCGGCGATCGCGCTGTCGATCGCGCACGAGGTGCCGAGCGCGGAGGTGCACGCGGTCGAGCTGGACGAGGGCGCGCTGGAGTGGGCCCGCCGCAACGCCGCCGCCCGCGAGCGCGCCGGCGACCCACCGGTGACGCTGCACCACGCCGACGTGGCGCACGCGGTGCCGGAGCTGGACGGCACCGTCGACGTCGTCGTCAGCAACCCGCCGTACGTCGCCGAGCACGAGCTGGAAGACGTCGACCCGGAGGTGCGCGAGCACGACCCGCACGTCGCGCTCGTCGCCGGCCCGGAGGGGCTGGACGTCATCCGTGAGGTCGAGCGGACCGCGAAGCGGCTGCTCCGGCCGGGCGGCAGCGTCGTCGTGGAGCACAGCGACCGGCAGGGCGAGTCGGTGCCGGCGGTGTTCGCGGAGGCGGGCGGCTGGGCGGGCATCGCCGACCATCCGGACCTGGTGGGCAGGCCAAGGTTCACCGTCGCGACGAAGATAACGACGTGAGCCGCACCTACGACTGCACGCGGGAGACCGACGCCCGCGCCACCGCCATCGCCGACGCCGCCGGGGCGATCCGCCGTGGCGACCTCGTCGTCCTCCCCACCGACACCGTCTACGGCGTCGGCGCCGACGCGTTCTCCCCGAACGCCGTCCGCCGCCTGCTCGACGCGAAGGGCCGCGGCCGCGACGTGCCGGTGCCCGTCCTCGTCGGCTCGTGGCGGACCGTCAACGGCCTCGCCGACGACCTCTCCGACACCGCCAAGGACCTCATCGCGGCGTTCTGGCCCGGCGCGCTGACGCTGGTGCTGCGGCAGGGCACCGGCCTCACCTGGGACCTCGGCGACACCAAGGGGACCGTCGCCGTGCGGATGCCGTTGCACCCGGTGGCGATCGAGCTGCTCGCCGAGACCGGGCCGCTCGCCGTGTCCAGCGCCAACCGCCACGGCTCCGAGCCGCCGATGACCGTCGCGGAGGCGGAGACGCAGCTCGGCTCGGCGATCGCCGTCTACCTCGACGCCGGGCCGACCACCGACCGCACGCCGTCGACGATCGTGGACCTGACGGGGGAGCGGCCGCGGCTGCTGCGCGAGGGCGCCGTGACCGCCGACCAGCTCCGCGAGGTCGCCGGCGAGCTCGCATGAGCGAGCGCTTCGATCTGTTGTTCGTCTGCACGGGGAACATCTGCCGGTCGCCCACGGCCGAGCTCTACGCCGCCCACCACCTGCCGCCGGAGTCGTTCCGCGTGCACAGTGCGGGGACGTACGGGCTGGAGGGGTACCCGATCGAGCCCGGCGCCGCGCGGCCGCTGGAACGCCTCGGCATCGCCTGCGACGCGTTCCGCGCCACCCGGCTGACCGCCGCGCTGGTCGAGGCCGCGGACCTCGTGCTGACCGCCACCCGCGAGCACCGCACGGCGGTCGTGACGCTGGTGCCCGGCGCGCTGCCGCGGACGTTCACGATGCGGGAGTTCGCGCGGCTCGCGGCGCGCGTCGACACCGCGCTCCTCGGCGGCGAAGCGCCCGAACGCGCCCGTGCCCTGGTCGCGGCCGCCGCTGCGCAGCGCGGGCGCGCCTGGGCGAAGCCCGCGAACGACGACGTCGCCGACCCGTACGGCCTGGGCGCCAAGGCGTACGACCGCGCGATCTCCGAGATCACCGACGCGCTCCAGGTGCCGTTGGAGCTGCTCGCGGGCGTCTAGCATTGCCGCATGACCGACACCTTCTGGGGCCCCGACTTCGCCGCTCTCGAACGCACGGACCCGGAGATCGCGGGTGTCGTCCTCGCCGAGCTGGACCGCCTGCGCGGCGGCCTGCAGCTCATCGCGAGCGAGAACTTCACCTCGCCCGCCGTGCTGGCCGCCCTCGGCAGCACGCTGTCCAACAAGTACGCCGAGGGGTACCCCGGCCGCCGCTACTACGGCGGCTGCGCCGAGGTCGACAAGGCCGAGGAGATCGGCATCGCGCGGGCCAAGGAGCTGTTCGGCGCCGACCACGCGAACCTCCAGCCGCACAGCGGCGCCAGCGCGAACATCGCCGTCTACGGCGCGTTCCTCACCCCGGGCGACACGGTGCTGGCGATGAGCCTGCCGATGGGCGGGCACCTCACCCACGGCGCCAAGGTGTCGTTCTCCGGGAAGTGGTTCAACGCCGTCCACTACGGCGTGGCCAAGGACACCGAGGACATCGACTACGACCAGGTGCGCGACCTCGCGCGCGAGCACCGGCCGAAGATGGTGATCTGCGGCGGCAGCGCGATCCCGCGGCTCATCGACTTCGCGGCGTTCCGCGACATCTGCGACGAGGTCGGCGCGGTCCTCATGGTCGACGCGGCGCACTTCATCGGCCTGGTGGCGGGCAAGGCGATCCCGAGCCCCGTGCCGTACGCCGACGTCGTGACGTTCACGACGCACAAGGTGCTGCGCGGGCCGCGCGGCGGCATGCTCGTCTGCAAGGAGGAGCACGCCGCGAAGCTCGACAAGGCGGTCTTCCCGATGATGCAGGGCGGCCCGCTCATGCACGCCGTCGCGGCGAAGGCGGTCGCCCTCAAGGAGGCGGGCACGCCGGAGTACCAGGCGTACGCCCGCCAGGTGATCGCGAACGCCCAGGCGCTCACCGAGGGGCTGATCGCCGAGGGGATGCGCGCCGTCACCGGCGGCACCGACACCCACCTCGCGCTGCTCGACCTCCAGCCGCTCGGCGTCACCGGCGCCGACGCCGAGGCCCGCTGCGACGCCGCCGGCATCGTGCTCAACAAGAACGCCATCCCGTACGACCCGCAGCCCCCGTCGGTCGCCTCCGGCATCCGCGTCGGCTCGCCGAGCGTCACGACGCAGGGCATGGGGGAGGGCGAGATGAAGGAGATCGCCGGCCTCATCGCGCGGGCCGTCCGCGACGGTGCCGACGGCGGGGTCGCGAGCGAGGTCCGCACCTCGGTCGCCGCCCTGGTGGAGGCGCACCCGGCCTACCCGCGCGCCTAGCGCGGCCGGCCGGCCCGATGCGCGAGTACGCGCTCGTCTTCCTCGTCGCCGCGGCGGTGACGTACCTGCTCACGCCGATCGCGCGGCGGTTCGCCGTCGCCACGCAGACGCTCGCCCGCCCGCGCGACCGCGACGTGCACGCCATCCCGACGCCGTACCTCGGCGGGCTGGCGATGCTCGGCGGGGCGGTCGCCGCGATGTTCGTGGCGCGCGCGCTGCCGTCGTTGCAGAACGTCCGCGGCACGCCCGAGCCGAAGGCCGTCCTGGTGGCCGGCACGCTGATCTGCGCGGTCGGCATCATCGACGACAAGTGGCAGCTCGACGCGTTCACCAAGCTCGCCGGGCAGGCGGTCGCCGCCGGCCTGCTCGTGCTGCTCGGCGTGCAGCTCCAGTTCGTCACGCTGCCCGGCACCGGCGCGCAGAACTTCGCGCTCGACCCGAACACCGCCGTCGTCGCGACCGTCGTGCTGACGCTCGTGATGGTGAACTCGATCAACTTCATCGACGGCCTCGACGGCCTCGCGGCGGGCGTCGTCGGCATCGCGGCGGTGGCGTTCTTCGGGTTCTGCTACCAGCTCTCCGCGGTCCAGCACATCACCCGCGTCACGCCGGCGACGCTGCTCGCGGCGATCGTCGCCGGCATCTGCGTGGGCTTCCTGCCGCACAACTTCAGCCCGGCCCGCATCTTCATGGGCGACTCCGGCTCGATGCTGCTCGGCCTGCTGCTCGCCGCCGCGGTCACCAGCGGGACCACGTCGTTCGACCCGACGGCGTTCAGCGCGGGGCGCGGCGCGACGTTCTTCTTCCCGGTGCTGCTGCCGCTCACCGTGCTCGCGGTGCCGTTCGTGGACCTGGTGCTCGCCGTGCTGCGGCGCACCCGGACCGGCCGCAGCGTGTTCGCGCCCGACAAGGAGCACCTGCACCACCGCCTGCTCGAGATCGGGCACACGCACCGGCGCGCGGTCCTGACGATCTGGTACTGGGCGGCGGTGCTCGCGTTCGGCGGCGTCGCGGCGGCGTTCGTGCCGCTGCCGCTCGTGCTCACCGGCGTGGGCGTGGCGACGCTCGTCGGCGCGGCGGTGAGCCTGGTGCGCCCCGGCGGCGGCGCCGACACCGGGCCGGACGCGGACGTGGTCAGCCTCGACGACGTGCGGCGCTCGGCGGGCTGAGCCGGCGCGGGTACGCTGGGCGCCCCCGCCCCGATTCGTTGGGAGATGTCCCTTGCGTCGCATCCTCATGGTCGCGCTCGTCGCCGGCACCGCCGCCGTCAGCGCCCTGCCGGCCTCGGCCGTCAGCACCGGCTGCGTGTCCGTCGACACCCGCTGCCAGACCTACACCTGCCCGACCACCTCCCGGACCGTGATCAACACCGGCTACACCGACACCGGCCCGTGGGTCGTCGTCTGCGCCCCCAAGGTCTGACCGGGACGACCGGGGCGGGCCGGGTGCTCGTGAAAACTTTCACAAATTTCGCCGCACCCGGCCCGCACCCCCTCTGACCTGCGGTTTTGCATCCCGAGGCGTTTTGACCCCGCAGGAGCGGCGTTGCTAGGCTGCCCCGGTCATGGCTGGGACACCGGAGCGCACGCAGTGGCAGGACCTCGGGACGGCGTGGAACGCCGTGATCGAGTTCTCCGCCGCGCTCGCCGTCTACGGCGTCCTCGGCTATTACGCCGACAAGTGGCTGCACACCGGTCACGTCCTGTTCCTCGGTGGTCTGCTCCTCGGTCTCGTGCTCGGCCTCTACATCCTGCTGAAGAGGTCCGAGCAGGCCGACCGGGAGCACCTCGCGGCGAGGCGTGCGGACCGTGCGGCCCGCTGACCGCGACGACCTGCTGACCGACACCCGGCTCGTCTCCGTCGCGCTGTGGACCGCCCTGGCGGCCGCGGTGCCGGCGGCCGTGCTCGGGTTCGTGGCGGCCGGGTGGAGCGGGACGGCCGGCGCCCTCTGGGGCGTCGGTTCGGTGGGCAGCAACGGCGCTGCCGCCGCCTGGGTCTCCGCCCGGACCGGCCGGACGCGCCGCCAGATCGGCCCGGGACGGGTGCTGCTCGCCCTCCCGGTGCGGATCGCCCTGCTGGCCGCGGCGATCGCCGTCGCGGTGGGGCCGATGGGCCTGCCGGCGCTGCCGGTGGTGCTCGCGGTGTGCGGGGGTGAGGTCTGCGTGGTCGCCGCGCAGAGCTGGGTCGTACTGCACGGGCCGTCGTTCGTCGGCCCGCTGGACTGAAGGGCGTGCACGTGACGCTGGCTGAAGGCGTTCCCGAGCTCGGCGAGCTGTTCAACTGGAAGTTCGGGCTGTTCCACGTCCCGTTCCTCAACTGGACGATCTTCGCGATGCTCATCGCGTTCCTGCTCGCCGCGCTGTTCCTGCTGACGGCGTTCAACAAGGGCGAGGTCGTCCCGGGCAAGTACCAGCTCATCGGGGAGAGCCTGGTCGGCTTCGTGCGGACCAACATCGCCGAGGAGGTCATCGGCCACGACGGCGTCCGCTACGTGCCGTACCTGCTCACGGTGTTCACGCTGATCTTCTTCTTCAACTTCATGGAGGTCTTCCCCGGGGTGTCGTTCCCCCCGAGCTCGAAGATCGCCGTGCCGATGTTCTTCGCGCTCGTGTCCTGGCTCGTGTTCAACATCGAGGGCATGCGGCGCAACGGCTTCGGCAGGTACTGGAAGGAGATCCTCTTCCCGCCGGGCGTCCCGGTCGCGCTGTACATCCTGCTGACGCCGATCGAGTTCCTCTCGAACATCGTCATCCGGCCGATCACGCTCACCCTGCGACTGACGTTCAACATGCTCGCCGGCCACCTGATCCTGAGCCTGCTCGCGATCCTGCTGCTCAACGTCGTGGACCCGATCGGGCCGAAGGCGCTCGCCGCGCCGTTCGTCATCGCCATCGGCGTCGGGCTGACCGGCTTCGAGATCTTCGTCGGCTTCCTCCAGGCCTTCATCTTCACGGTGCTCACCGCGCTCTACATCGGCGGCGCCGTCCACCCGCAGCACTAGCCCAACCGGAACCCACCCCCGGCCGACCGGTCGGGCCAGTCGGAACGAAAGAGAGTCCCCATGCACCCCGTCGTGCACGCCGCCACCACCCTCGCGCAGGAGGGTGACGTCAACACGCTCCGCGTCGTCGGCCGCGGCCTCGTCTACGGTCTCGCCGCGATCGGCCCGGGCATCGGCATCGGCTACCTGGTCGGCCAGACCGTCCAGGCGATCGCCCGCCAGCCCGAGGCGGCCGGCCAGCTCCGGACGACGATGTTCATCGGCATCGCGCTCGTCGAGGCGCTCGCCATCTTCGGCCTCGCGCTCGCGTTCATCATCAGCTAGCCCTTCCCGACCGACCTTCGAGAGGGGATCCCCCCGTGCCGTTCCACATCCTGCTGGCGCAGGCCGAGGAGACCGACAAGTTCACCCCGGTCGCGCCGCACCCGGGCGAGCTGATCGCGGCGGCGCTGTTCTTCGTGCTGCTGTTCGTCATCATCAGCCGCGTCGTGCTGCCGAAGCTCAACGCCACCCTCGCCGCGCGCGAGAAGGCGCTGGCCGGCCAGCTCACCGAGGCCGAGTCGACGCGCAACCAGGCCGACCAGGTGCTCGCCGAGTACCGCGCGAAGCTCGCCGACGCGCAGGCCGAGGCCAACCGCATCATCGAGGAGGGTCGCCGCTCCGCGGAGACCATCGTCGCGGAGGCGCGCACCCGCGCCGAGGCCGAGGCGCAGACGCTCGTGCAGCGGGCGCAGGGCGACATCCAGGCCGAGCGCGACCGGGCGCTGGGCGCGCTGCGCTCGGAGCTGGCGACGCTGTCCATCGACCTCGCGAGCCGGGTGGTCGGGCGCTCGCTCGACAGCGAGGCGCAGCGGAGCCTGGTCGACAGCTACATCGACCAGCTCAGCAACCAGAACTGACGAGGGCGTAGGCAGACATGAGCGACGCGCAGATCGACGGCTACGCCGCCGCGATGTTCGAGGTGGCCCGGGCCGAGGACGTGCTCGGCCGGGCCGTCGACGAGCTGTTCCGGTTCAGCCGGTCCGTCGACGCCAACCCGGACCTGCGGTCGGCGCTGACCGACCCCGGTTCGACGGGCGAGGCCAAGACGCGCATCATCGAGGAGCTGCTGTCGGGGCGGGCGCACCCCGTCACGTCGCGGCTCCTGTCGCTCGTCGTCGAGGCCGGCCTGGCCCGCGACCTGACCCGCATCGTCGACGCGTTCACGGCACGCGCGTCGGCCGCCGGGCAGGCCGCGGTCGCCGAGGTCCGCGTCGCGGCGCCGATCGACGAGGAGCAGCGCACCCGCATCGCGGAGGCGCTGACGCGCAGCAAGGGCCGCCCGGTCGACGTGAAGGTGATCGTCGACCCGTCGGTCATCGGCGGCGTCGTCACGACCATCGGCGACGAGGTCATCGACGGCTCCGTCCGCCGCCGCCTCGAGCAGCTCCGCGCCAGCCTTGCCGGCTGACGTTCCGACCTAGGAGAGCAGAGCAGTGACTGAGCTGAGCATCCGCCCGGAGGAGATCGCCGCGGCGCTGCGCAACGCGGCGGCGGCGTTCTCGCCGTCCGTCACGCGCGAGGAGGTCGGGCGCGTGCTCGAGGCCGGTGACGGCATCGCGCGCATCTCCGGCCTGCCGCGTTGCATGGCGAACGAGATCCTCGAGATCAACACGCACGCCGCCGGCACCATTCAGGCGCTCGCGCTGAACCTCGAGGAGAACGAGATCGGCGCGGTCGTCCTCGGCGACGCCGCCGTCATCGAGGAGGGCGCGTCGGTCACCGCGACCGGCCGCATCCTCTCCATCCCCGTCGGCGACGCGATGCTCGGCCGGGTCATCGACCCGCTCGGCGCGCCGATCGACGGCAAGGGCACGATCGCCACCACCGAGACCCGGCGCCTCGAGGTCCAGGCGGCGTCGGTCGTCGAGCGCCAGTCGGTCAACGAGCCGATGCTCACCGGCGTCAAGGCGATCGACGCGATCACCCCGGTCGGCCGCGGCCAGCGCCAGCTCATCATCGGCGACCGGCAGACCGGCAAGACCGCGATCGCGATCGACGCGATCATCAACCAGAAGCGCTTCTGGGGCACCGAGAAGGCCGTCCGCTGCATCTACGTCGCCGTCGGCCAGAAGGCGTCCACGGTCGCCGAGGTCGTCTCCGCGCTGACCGAGGCCGGCGCGATGGAGTACACCGTCGTCGTCAACGCCGCCGCGTCGGCGCCGGCGCCGTTCCAGTACCTCGCGCCGTACGCCGGTGCCGCGCTCGGCGCCCACTGGATGTACGACGGCAAGGCCGCGCTGATCATCTACGACGACCTGTCGAAGCAGGCGGTCGCCTACCGCACGCTGTCGCTGCTGCTGCGCCGCCCGCCGGGCCGCGAGGCGTACCCGGGTGACGTCTTCTACCTGCACTCGCGCCTGCTCGAGCGCGCCGCGCGCCTGTCGCCGGAGCTCGGCGGCGGCTCGCTCACGGCGTTGCCGATCATCGAGACCAAGGGCGGTGACGTGTCGGCGTACATCCCGACCAACGTCATCTCCATCACCGACGGCCAGATCTTCCTGGAGACCGACCTCTTCTACCAGGGCGTCCGGCCGGCCATCAACGTCGGCATCTCGGTGTCGCGAGTCGGCGGCAACGCGCAGACCAAGGCGATGAAGAAGGTCGCCGGCACGCTGCGCCTCGACCTCGCGCAGTTCCGCGAGCTGGAGGCGTTCGCGGCGTTCGGCTCGGACCTGGACAAGGCGTCGCAGTCGCAGCTCGACCGGGGCAACCGCCTGGTCGAGGTGCTCAAGCAGCCGCAGTACCAGCCGGTCGCGCTGGGCGAGCAGGTCGCCGTCATCTGGGCCGCGACGAAGGGGTACCTCGACGCGGTGCCGGTCGCGCAGGTCAAGGCGTACGAGCGCGCGCTCGTCGACTGGATCAAGGGCCGCGACCCGGGCCTGCTCACCGAGCTCGACAACAACGCCGCGCTGGACACGGTCGAGGACCGGCTCAAGGCGGCGGCCGAGGGCGTCACGGCGCAGTTCGCCACCGACGACGGCGCGTCCGCGGTCGCGAACCTCGCCGCGGCGACCGGGGCCGGCGGCGGCGGCCGCGGCGGCTCGACGGGCACGGCGACCGCGCCGGTCGACGCGACCAAGCCGGCCGGCATGACCGAGACGGCGGCCGACGAGCGGATGGGGCCGGCCTCCACCGGCGGCTCCGCGACGCCGGTCTAAGGCGCGCGCATGGCCGGGAAGCTTCGCGAGGTACGGCGGCGGATCCGCTCCGTCAAGAGCACGCAGAAGATCACGCGCGCGATGGAGCTGATCGCGGCGTCGCGGATCGTCAAGGCGCAGGCGCGCAGCGAGGCCGCGCGCCCGTACGCCGAGGAGATCGCGCGCGTCGTCGCCGACCTCATGGCGGCGGGCGGCGGCGGCGCCGAGCTGCTCACCGCCCGCGAGACGACGCAGGCGGTCGGCGTCCTCGCCGTCACCGCCGACCGCGGCCTGGCCGGCGCGTACAACACCAACGTCCTCAAGCTCGCCGAGGCCGCCCGCCGCGAGGCGGCGGCGGAGGGGCAGCGGTCCGAGGTGTACGCGTACGGCCGCAAGGCGCTGTCGTACTTCCGCTACCGGCAGGTCGAGCTCGGCGGCGTGTGGACCGGCGTGTCCGACACCCCGCCGTACACCGTGGCGAAGGAGATCGGCGGCCGGCTGGTCGAGGACTACCTGGCCGGCAAGGTCGACCGGGTGCTGCTCGCGTACACCGAGTACGTCAACGTCGTCACCCAGCGGCCGCGCACCGTCCAGCTCCTGCCGGTGCTGGCACCGGAGCGTTCCGCCGACGAGGCCGAGGGCGGCGCGCTGCGAGCCGACATCGAGTTCGAGCCGAGCGCCGAGACGATCCTCGAGTCGCTGCTGCCGCGCTACGTCGAGAGCCGGGTGTTCGCCTGCCTGCTCGACGCGGCCGCCTCCGAGCACGCCGCCCGCCGCCGCGCCATGAAGGCCGCGACGGACAACGCCGACGAGCTCATCAAGATCCTGACCCGCGACGCCAACCGCGCCCGTCAGGCCGAAATCACCACCGAGATCTCCGAGATCGTCGGCGGCGCCGAGGCGCTCGCCGAGGACGACTAGCAGGGAGCCCGTACATGACCGAGACCCTCACCCCGCCGGCCGGCACGTCGCCGGACGCGCACCCCGCCGGCCGCGTCGTCCAGGTCATCGGCCCGGTCGTCGACGTGGAGTTCCCCGTCGGCTCGCTGCCGGAGATCAACTTCGCGCTCAAGCTGACCCGCACCATCGAGGGCGAGACGCGCACCATCACCCTCGAGGTCGCGCAGCACATCGGCTCCGGCGTCGTCCGCGCCATCGCGTTGCAGCCGACCGACGGCGTGCAGCGCGGCCAGGAGGTGCAGAACACCGGCGCCTCCATCAAGGTGCCGGTCGGCAACGGCGTCCTCGGCCACGTCTACAACGTCCTCGGCGAGCCGCTCGACACGACCGCCGACCAGATCGACGCCGACGACTACTGGCCGATCCACCGCGCCGCGCCGCGGTTCGAGGACCTCGAGCCGAAGGCGGAGATCTTCGAGACCGGCATCAAGGTCATCGACCTGCTCGAGCCGTACGTCAAGGGCGGCAAGATCGGCATGTTCGGCGGCGCCGGCGTCGGCAAGACCGTCGTCATCCAGGAGATGATCTACCGCGTCGCGCAGCAGCACGGTGGCGCGTCGGTGTTCGCCGGCGTCGGCGAGCGCACCCGCGAGGGCAACGACCTCTGGATCGAGATGAAGGAGTCGGGCGTCCTCGAGAAGACGGCGCTCGTCTTCGGCCAGATGGACGAGCCGCCGGGCGTCCGCCTCCGCGTCGCGCTCTCCGCGCTGACCATGGCCGAGTACTTCCGCGACGTGCAGCGCCAGGACGTGCTGCTCTTCGTCGACAACGTCTTCCGCTTCACGCAGGCGGGCTCCGAGGTGTCGACGCTGCTCGGCCGCATGCCGTCGGCGGTCGGTTACCAGCCGACGCTCGCCGACGAGATGGGCGTGCTCCAGGAGCGGATCACCTCGACCCGAGGCCGTTCGATCACCTCGCTCCAGGCGATCTACGTCCCCGCCGACGACCTGACCGACCCGGCGCCGGCGACGACGTTCGCCCACCTCGACGCGACGACCGTTCTGTCGCGGCAGATCGCCGAGCTCGGCATCTACCCGGCGGTCGACCCGCTCGACTCGACGTCGCGGATCCTCGACCCGCGCGTCATCGGCCAGGAGCACTACGACGTGGCCCGCCGCGTCCAGGGCATCCTGCAGCGGTACAAGGACCTCCAGGACATCATCGCGATCCTCGGCATGGACGAGCTCCCCGAGGAGGACAAGGTCCTCGTCCAGCGCGCGCGGAAGATCCAGCGGTTCCTGTCGCAGCCGTTCTTCGTGGCCGAGCAGTTCACCGGCATCCCCGGCAAGTACGTGCCGCTGGAGGAGACGGTGAAGTCGTTCAAGGCCGTCTGCGACGGCGAGTACGACCACCTGCCGGAGCAGGCGTTCTTCCTCGTCGGCTCCATCGAGGAGGCCGTGGCGAAGGCGGAGACGCTCAAGGGCTGACCCACCCGCACCTCCCGAGAGGCCGTCCCCGTCCGCGGGTGGCGGCCTCTCGGCTTTCGCTAGATGTCGATGCTGGACCCGGACTTCACGTGGACGAAGCCGAGCGCCTCGTACACGCCCCGCGCCGGGTTGCCGTCGGTGACGACCAGGCCCATCCGCCGGTGCCCGGCCGCCGCGCCGCCGGCCAGCCCGCGCCGCAGCAGCACGGCGCCGAGCCCCTGGCCGCGGTGGCGCGGGTGCACGAACACGTCGACCACCCACAGCGCCGCCTCGCCCTGCGGCCCGGCCGGGCGGTCCACGACGAGCAGCGCCCCGCACGGTCCGTCGGCGTCGGAGACCTGCCACGACGCCTCGCGGGCCAGCGGACCGAGGATCTCGCCGCCCACCATCGCCCGCACGTCGGCGGTGTGGTCGAGGTCCGCCTCGTGGTCGCGGTGCTCCGGCGGGTACGCCGCCTCGTGCGCCGCCACCAGCGCGTCCGGGTCGCCGACCGGCGCCAGCGCGAACCCCTCCGGCGGTCGCGCGTCCGCGCACTCCGGGGGCACGGTCGCGAGGTCGAACGCGTAGTCGTGGCCGCGGCGGCGCAGCACCCCGCCGCGCGCCAGCAGCGCGTCGGCGAACGCGTCGTCGTCGGTCACCACCCGCGAGCCGGCGAACGCCGCCACGACGGCCGCGGCGGCCTCCTCCGGCGCCGCGTGCAGGGCGGTCACGACCACCCAGGTGCGTTCGCCGGGGGCGGTGAAGTAGTCGGCGACGGGCGTGCCGCCGGCGTCGCGGAGCGTCTCGGTGGGCTGTGCGGTCACGTCAGCAAGTGTGCCGCCACGTGCTCCCGCCGTCGGTCGAGCAGAAGACGCCCGGGTCGTCCGACCCGAAGTCGGCGACGGCGAACAGCCGGCCGTCCGGCGCGAGCGTCACGCGCGGCCGGTACGACGTGAGCGGGCCCGGCAGCCGGCCGCGGCGGGGGCCGCTCGGGTCGCCGATGCGGTGGGTCGCGACCAGCCGCCAGGTCCTGCCGCGGTCGTCGCTGCGGTGGAGCAGCGTCGCGGCCGTGCCGCGCGCCGCGCCGTCCTTCAGGTCGCGGGTGACGAGGGCGTAGAGCCGGTTGGGCAGGTGCCCGTCGTGCGCGACCTGGACGTCCGGCGCGCCGCGGTCGGCGCGGCCCGTGACGGCGAGGCGTTCCAGCGACCGCCAGCGCCCGAACGTCTCCCCGCCGTCGGTGGAGCGCAGCGCCACCGCGCCCGCGCCGCCGCGGGCGACGACCGACACGTCGCGGTGCGCCGGCCAGTCGTCGGCGACCCAGAACACCTCCGGCAGCGACAGCACGTAGTTCGTCTTCGGGAACGACGCGACCTCCTCGTGGCAGGCGAGCAGCGCGTCGCAGCGGTCCACCGCCCAGGTGCCGTCGCGGAGCACGAACGAGAACGCGGCGCCGTCCGTCCCCAGCACCGGCGACATGGCGAAGTCGAGCGTCACCGGCCCCGACCCCTCGACCGGGCGCTTGACGTGCAGGTCCGGCTCGACGACCTGCGGCGTGGCCCGGCCGAGGTAGCCGTCGAGCTTCGCGAAGGCGAACGACACCCGGTCGCCGGCCGGCACGCCCGCGGGTGCCGGCGCGACGTAGGGCACCAGGTGCCCCAGGTACGCCCAGTCCGCGTCGACCGGCACGAACGTCGCGCCGTCGTCGGTGCTCGCGTACAGGTGGTCGCCGATCCCGTAGAGCGTGTGGTCGACGGCGTACCGCGGCGAGAAGACCAGCCCCCACATCCCGGACGGGGGGCGCGCCCCGGCGCGGGACCGCCAGGTCCGGCCGCGGTCCGTGGTCACGAGGAGCGACCCCGTGTAGCCGGCGCACGCGGCGGTGCCGTCGGTGAGGAACGCGGGCGACACGGCCAGCGTCCAGCACGAGGCGGTCGGCTCGGCGGCCCGGCCGGGCAGCGGCGTGACGAACGCGGCCGCGGCGGCGAGCGCCGCGGCGAGGCGGTAGGGACGCATGCTCGGGGGACCCCCGTCGGAATCGTGTGGTTACCCCCGGTTCGACGGCGGTCCGGGTGTCACCTGCGGGCGGCGAGGGTGGGGTGGGCGCGGATGCGGTCGACGGCGGCGCCGGTGCCGCCGTGCTCCGCGAGCCGGTCGGCGACCTGGAGCCACGACAACGCCCTGATGTCGACGCGCGCGGTGCCGGCCGCGCGCAGCAGCACCGTCGCGGCGTCGGACCAGGCGCGCGCGTCGTCGCGGTCCGGCCGCAGCAGGTCCACGGCGCGGCCGGCGAGCGCGACGGTGACCGCCTGCCGGTCCAGCGCGGCGCCGAGCTCCAGCGCGACCGCCGCCAGCCGGGCCGGCGCGTAAGCGGTCGCGGCGTCCGCCGCGTCCAGCGTCACGCCGCGCGCGGCGAGCGCGTCGCGGACCCCGGCCAGCAGCCGCGGCGGCACCGGCTCGCCGCGCGCGGCGCGGGCGGCGGCGTGACCCGGGCGGCCGACGGTCGCGTCCACGACGACGACCGCGTCCCCGGCGACGACCACGAGGTCCGGCTCGGCCTCGAGCAGCGCGGCCCGCCCGGCGCCGGGCGCGACGGCGTGCAGCGCGCCGGCCAGCGCGAGGTCCTCGGCGCCGGTGGCGGGGTCGGCGCCCCAGAGCAGGGTGCGTTCGTAGGTGCCGGTGGCGCCGACCGCGGCGGCGAGCGCGGGCAGCGCGCCGGCGGCCGTCAGGTCGAGCACGACGCCGGCCAGCAACGCCTCCTCGGCGTGCGGGCGGGCCAGCTCCGCCGCGACCCGCGGGCGGGCCGCGGCGATGCGGTCGAGCACGGCCGAGACGTCCACGCACCGGACGCTACCCGCGTTCGAAAACGGTGTTCCGCAGCCGGTATCCTTCCCGCCATGGCAACGATGCAGGTCGAGCTGGTCTCCGCCGAACGCCGCCTCTGGTCGGGCGAGGCCGAGATGGTCGTCGCGCGCACCACGGAGGGCGAGATCGGGATCCTCCCGGGCCACGCGCCGATGCTCGGCGAGCTCGGCAGCGGCGTGCTGCGGATCATCGAGGCGCCGGGCCAGGAGGTCACGGCGGCGATCCACGGCGGGTTCCTCTCGGTCGCCGCGAGCGGCGTGTCGGTGCTCGCCGACATCGCCGAGCTGGCGCCGGACATCGATCTGGCCCGCGCCCAGGCGGCGTACGACCGCGCCGTCGCGTCGATCTCCGGCGACGACGACGGCCCGGCGCGCGAGGCGGTCGCCCGCGCGACCGCGCGGCTGCGCGCCGCCGGCCAGCCCGTCGGGTAAGTGCTGGTCCTCCTCGTCCTCGCGGCGCTCGTCGCCGCGTGGTTCGCGCGGTGGCTGCTCGCCCGGCGCGCCCGCGCCCGCTTCTGCCCCCCGGACGAGTGCCTGACCCTCGCGCTGCGGCTGCGCCCGCGCGGCCGGCTCGGCTGGCGGCACGGCTTCGCCCGGCTCACCGGCGACGCGATCGAGTGGCGCGCCGAGCACAAGCTCGGCGACGGCGCCGACCTGCGCATCGAACGCGCGGGCCTGGTGCTGCGCGAGCACCGCCCGGTGGCGCGCGGCGAGGCGATGCTCAGCGAGCTGTGCGAGCTGGTGTTCGGGCTCTACAAGGGGGAGGAGATCCAGCTCGGCGTGCTGCGGACCGACCTGGAACGGTTCCTCGACTGGGCCGCGGGCTAGCCGCCGGGCTTCCAGAGCACGTCGGCGGCGCCGTCGTCGTTGGCGACGCGGCAGAGGATGAACAGCAGGTCGGAGAGCCGGTTCAGGTACAGCGCCGGCGTCGGGCTCGTCGTCTCCGGCTCCGCCTCCAGCAACGTCCACACCAGCCGCTCGGCGCGGCGGACGACGGTGCGCGCGACGTGCAGCAGCGCGCTCCCGGCCGACCCGCCCGGCAGCACGAACGAGCGCAGCGGCTCCAGGCGCTCGTTCCACCGGTCGCACTCGCGTTCCAGCCGCTCGACGTAGGCGTCGGTGACCCGCAACGGCGGGAACTCGGGGTCCTCCGCGACCGGTGTGCACAGGTCGGCGCCGACGTCGAACAGGTCGTTCTGCACCCGCAGCAGCACCGCCCGTACGTCCTCCGGCAGGTTGCCGAGCGCGAGCGCGGTGCCGACGGCGGCGTTGGCCTCGTCCACGTCGGCGAACGCCGCGATCCGCGGCGCGGTCTTGCGCACCCGGCTCATGTCGCCGAGGGCGGTGGTGCCGTCGTCGCCGGTCTTGGTGTAGATGCGGGTGAGGTGCACGGCCATGCCGCTGACCGTACCCTGCGCCCGTGGAACGATTTCTGGTCACCGGCGGCGGCCGGCTCGCGGGCGAGGTGCGCGTCACCGGCGCCAAGAACTCCGTGCTCAAGGTGATGGCGGCCTGCCTGCTCGCCGAGGGGACGTCGACGTTGCGCAACGTCCCCGACATCGGCGACGTGCCGATCATGGCGGAGGTGCTGCGCGGGCTCGGCGCCGAGGTGAGCGGCGACGCGCCGGAGGTGCGGGTCACGGTGCCGCGCGACCTCGCGCACGTCGCCGACTACGAGCACGTCCGCCGCATCCGCGGCTCGATCTGCGTGCTCGGCCCGCTGCTCGCGCGCTGCGGCCGCGCCCGCGTCGCGCTGCCCGGTGGCGACGCGATCGGCTCGCGCGCGCTGGACCTGCACGTCGCCGGGCTGCAGAAGCTCGGCGCGACGTTCGAGAGCGAGCACGGCTACCTCGTCGCGCAGGCGCCGAAGCTGCGCGGTGAGCAGATCTGGCTCGACTTCCCGAGCGTCGGCGCGACCGAGAACATCCTCATGGCCGCCGTCCTCGCCGACGGCACGACCGTCATCGACAACGTCGCCCGCGAGCCGGAGATCGTCGACCTCTGCGAGATGCTCGTCGCGATGGGCGCCCGCATCGGCGGCATCGGCACGTCGACGCTCGAGGTCGAGGGCGTCGCCGAGCTGGCGCCGACGACGCACGACACGGTGCCGGACCGGATCGTGGCGGGGACGTTCGCGATCGCCGCGGCGATGACGCTCGGCGACGTGACGGTGCGCGGCGCGCGCGCCGACCACCTGCGGCTGCCGCTGGACAAGCTGGTGCAGGCGGGCGCGGACGTCGAGGAGCTGGGCGACGGGTTCCGCGTGTCGATGGAGCGCCGCCCGCGCGCGGTCGACGTCGTGACGCTGCCGTACCCCGGCTTCCCGACCGACCTCCAGCCGCTCGCGATCGCCATGGCCGCGATCAGCGACGGCGCGGCGTTCGTGACCGAGAACATCTTCGAGGGCCGGTTCATGTTCATCGACGAGCTGGTCCGGATCGGCGCGGACGTGCGCACCGACGGCCACCACGCCGTCGTCCGCGGCCGCGAACGCCTCTCCGGCGCGCCCGTCCGCGCCACCGACATCCGCGCCGGCGCCGGTCTCGTGCTGGCCGGACTGGTGGCCGAGGGCGTGACCGAGGTCGCCGACGTGTTCCACGTCGACCGGGGCTATGCCGGGTTCGTGGAGCAGCTCCGTTCGCTCGGCGCCGGCGTCACCCGCGTGCGCGACGACGTGCTGGACGCGCCGTCGTCGTGACGAGCGGCTCCGGCGTCGTGACGTCGGAACGCCCGTCCGCGACGGCGTCGGGTGCCGGGTCCGGCTCGGGGTCCGGGTCCGGGTCCGGTGCCGGGTCGGGCGGCGGCGGCGGCGGGTCGGGGGGCACGTCCGGCGGCGGCTCGTCCGGTGGTAGCTCGTCCCGCCCCGGCACGGTCGCCGGGTCGACCGGCGTGAGGTCGGCGAGCATCGCGTCCAGCGCCTGCGTCGCCGGCCCCTGCGGCAGCGTCGCGCGCAGCCGCACGAGCTGCTGCGCGAGCGCGGTCCGCACCTGCGCCTCGCGCACGTCGCCGCGGTCCCGCTCGACGGCGGCGGCGTTGCCGGGGCCGGCCTCCACGAGCGAGCCCGCCAGCTCCACGAGCCGGCGCAGCGTCTGGAAGACGACGTCGACGCTGAACCCGCCCAGCAGCGCGAGCAGCGGCTGCCCGAACGTCTTCCCCTGGCCGCCGAGCTGCGCGAGCACCAGGCCGGAGACCAGGCCGAGCATGACCCGCACCCAGTTCGAGAACATCTCGCGCGGGTCGAGGCTGCGTTCACGGAGCTTGTTGTTGACGGCGAACAGCGCCGCGAACGTCGCGCCGAGACCGGCCGCGCAGAGCTGGAACAGCAGGTTCTCGAACAGCTTCAGCCCCGACGACTTCTCGAAGTCGGAGAACGCGCCGCCGACGTCGTGCAGCGTCGCCAGCCCGACGAAGCCCGCGAGGAACGTCAGCGCGAGCGCGGACAGGAGCTGGACCAGCCGGCGGTGCTTCCCCTCCTCGAGGAACCGCAGCGTCCGCGGCGTCGCCGGGCGGATCAGCCGGGCCAGGCCGTCGTGGCAGCGGGCCACGCCGCGCAGCACGTCCGGCGGCAGCGGCCGCGGCGCGGCCTGCGCGGTGGCAATCGTCTCGACCCACGCCGGCGGCACCTGCCGCCCCGTCGTCAGCGCGTGGGTGAGCATCAGCCGCGCGTCGTCGACGACGACCTCGGCGAGGTCGTGCGGGGCGCTCACAGCGCCGCCGCCGTCCGCGGCCCGACGACGCCGTCGACGCCGAGGTGGTGCCGTTGCTGGAACGCCCGCACCGCCGCCTCCGTACCCTTCCCGAAGATGCCGTCGGCGCCGACGCCGAGGCGGCGCTGCAGCTCCTTGACGTCGTCGCCGCGGGCGCCGTTGCGCAGCACGCGGGTGTACCAGCCCTGGCCGGCCGGCTTCGGCGCGGGCGGCTTCGCGGGGGCGGCGCCGTGGCCGCGGAACAGCGCCGCCTCCTCGGCCCGCCGCCGCACCAGCCCGGCGACGACCTTGCCGCCCGACTTGGTCCACATGCCGAACGCGTCCGCCGCGCCCGCGTAGTCGCCGGCGTTGAGCTTCTTGAGCAGCGTGCTGCCCGCGAACGCCCCGGCGCCGACGTTGAACGCGAACGACACGAGCGCGTCGAACTGGTCCTGGTTCAGCGGCACGGTCACCTTCGCGCGGACGGCGTCGACCATGCGTTGCGCGTCCTGGCGGAGCAGCGCGAGCCCCTGCGCCTGCGTGATGCCCTTGCCGAACGGCCCGCTCCGGTCGGCCGCGGTGATCGGGCCGAGGTGGACGAGGTGGCCGTAGCCGATCGTCGCGTGGTGGGCGACGTCCTCGTAGAGCTGGGCGCGCCAGCCCTCGTACGCCGCGATGCGCTTCAGGCCGGCGTCGCTGACGTCGAGCTTCGCGTTGGGTCCCGCCATGACCGTCCCCGTTCCGTCCGGCCCCCCGGGCGCGATTGTGCCGAGGTGGCGCGGACGCGTCAGGGGAACGCCGAAGATCAGGCCGGGTGCAGCCCCTCGCCGTGGAGCAGCGCGACGGCCTCCTCCGCGCGCTCCGGCGCGACGCCGAGGTACATCGACGTCGGGTTGCTGCGGGTGTAGGCGAAGGCCGCGCTCGCCGCCGCCGTCGCGGCGGGGATGCCGGCGGCCTCCAGCAGGCCGCGCGCGACGATCGCCTCCTCGGTCGGCATGACGCCGAGCGAGGTCATCCCGCTGAGGGAGGCGGAGGTGTCGATGACGCGGGGCATGCCCTCGCCGGGCTTCGGCTCGCGCGCCGCGCTACGGCCCCGCAGCACCCGGCCGGCCACGGCCACCGCAGCGACGACGACGAGCAGCAGGACGACGGTCATGGCCCCGGACGGTACGCCCGTAGACTCCTCCCGTCAGCGGGGGTCCGATCGCGTCGAGGGGTTGTCCGTGGGGAAGAAGCTGGCCGTCGTCGGTGCCGGGCTGATGGGCTCGGGCATCGCGCAGGTCGCCGCGCAGGCGGGCTACGACGTGACGTTGCGCGACGTCGGCGAGGACGCGCTGGCGCGCGGCCGCGCGGCGATCGAGAAGTCGTACGCGAGGTTCGTGGAGAAGGGCCGGCTGTCGGAGGAGGACCGCGACGCCGCGCTCGGCCGGATCACGACGACGACCGACCTCGACGCGGCGACCGACGCGGACATCGTGGTCGAGGCGGTGTTCGAGCGGCTCGACGTCAAGAGCGAGGTCTTCGTCGCGCTCGACAAGATCGCCCGGCCGGACGCCGTGCTCGCCACCAACACCAGCGCCATCCCCATCACGCAGATCGCCGCCGTCACGTCGCGGCCGGAGTCGGTCGTCGGCACGCACTTCTTCTCGCCGGTGCCGATGATGAAGCTCTGCGAGCTGGTCCGCGGCTACAAGACGAGCGACGACACGCTCGCCCGGGCGCGGGCGTTCGCGGAGGAGGTCGGCAAGACCTGCATCGTCGTCAACCGCGACGTCGCCGGCTTCGTGACGACGCGGCTCATCGTGGCGTTGTCGGTGGAGGCGGCGAAGCTGGTGGAGAGCGGCGTCGCGACCGCCGAGGACGTCGACACGGCGTGCCGGCTCGGCTTCGGCCACGCGATGGGGCCGTTGCAGACGATGGACCTGACCGGCGTCGACATCATGGTCAACGCCGCCCGCAACATCTACACCGACACCCCGGACGAGAAGTTCCACCCGACCGAGGGCCTGCTGCGCATGGTCACGGCCGGCGACCTCGGCCGGAAGTCCGGTCGGGGCTGGTACCCGTACGGAGGCGAGTAGACGTGCCGGTTTTCCCGAGCGAGGAGTGGCTCGACGAGTTCGTCGAGAAGATCAACACGTCCGCCGAGTACGCCGACGCGGCGGCGACGTGGGAGGGCGACCTCGTCTTCGTGTACGAGAAGGAGCCGGACAAGAACGTCGACGAGGACGTCTACGCCTGGCTCGACCTGTGGCACGGCAAGTGCCGCGACGCCGCCCGCCTGGACGGCCCGGACGACCCGCGCGCGCAGTCGGCGAAGTTCACGATCACCGCGCCGTACTCGCGCTGGAAGTCGGTGCTCAAGAAGGAGCTCGACCCGGTCAAGGGGATGATGCAGGGCAAGATCAAGGTGAAGGGCGACCTGCCGACGATCGTGCGCTACGTCAAGGCGTCGAACGTCCTGGTCGACCTCACGACGACCGTCGACACGCAGTTCATCGACGAGGCCTGAGCGCGTTGGCCGAGGTCGTCACCGGCGACGCCGACGGGCTCGCGGGGATGCTCGGCGCGCTGCTCGCGGCGGCGGTCGAGCAGCCGGCGAAGGCGGCGGTGCTGGACCGGATGCGCGGCACCGTGACCATCGTCGCGCCCGATGCCGAGGTGGCCGTCGGGCTGCGCTTCGGCAACGGCGTCTGCCGGGTGTCCGACGGCGCGATCCCCGGCTCGACCGTGCGGATCGAGATGCCGTCCGAGACGCTGCTCGGCTTCGCGTCGATCCCGCTGCTCTACGGCCTCCCGTCGGCGCTCACGCCGGAGGGGCGGGCGTTCACGCTCGCCGTCGCGAAGCGCGAGGTCCGCATCAGCGGGCTGGTCCGCCACCTCACGCTGGTCCGGCAGCTCAACACCCTGCTCTCGGTGGCGTGACCCCGGCGGCGCCGCCGGCGCGGGTGCTGGCGGCGTTCGGCTGCCCCGGCGACCCGGTGCCGCTCGCGGGCGGGCAGGGGGAGTGCTGGCGCGCCGGCGACGTCGTGCTCAAGCCCGCGCCCGACGACGCGGCGCTGCTCGCCTCGGTCATGGCCGACGTCGTGGAGACGCCGGCGTTCCGCGTGGCGCGACCCGTCGCGTCGGCGGACGGGTGGGTGTGCGCCGGCTGGACCGCGTGGACGTTCGTGCCGGGCCGCCACCGCGACGACCGGATCGCCGACGAGGTCGCGGTGTGCGACGCGTTCCACGCGGCGCTCGCGCACCTGCCGCGGCCGGCGTTCGAGACGTGGTCGCTGTACCGGCAGGCCGACGCGGTCGCGTGGGGCGAGGCGGCGTACGACGGCGGCGGCCCGGGCGGGCCGCTGCTCGACCGGCTGGCGGCGTTGCGCGAGCCGGTCGGCCTGCCGGACCAGCTCGTCCACGGCGACCTCGGCGGCAACGTGCTGTTCGCCGACGGCCTGCCGCCCGCCGTCATCGACCCGGCGCTGTACTGGCGGCCGGCCGCGTACGCGCGGGCCGTCGTCGTCGCGGACGCCGTGACGTGGCGCGGCGCCGACCCCGCGGTGCTCGACCTCGCGCCGTTCGGCTGCGTGGTGCGGGCGGTGGCGTTCCGGGTGGCCGCGAGCGCCGGGCGCGGCGAGGGCCCGCGCCCGGCGCTGCTCCGTACCGTCGAGCTGCTGGAACGCCGTCAGGGGCAGTGACCGCTCGTCACGACCTCGACGCAGAGCGGCGGCAGGCTCCCGCCCGGCGGGATGCCGAGGACGTTGACGCCGAACAGCGGGCGGGACGGGTCGCCGTCGGTGTCGAGGACCACACCGGCACGTAGGCCTCGCAGGTGCCGTCCAGTCCGACGAGGCAGGTCGATCCCGGCGGCGTCTCGACGCGCGTCTCGCCCGGGACGACGTTCGCCCCTACGGGCTCGTAGCAGACCGGGAAGACACCGGTCGCGCCGAGGTCCGGCACGCACTCGACCTCGGCGAATGCGCCCGGCGTCGCCCCGCCTGTCTCGGTCCGCACGCGCAGCGCCACGGAGCCGCCCGTGACCGCACTCGTGGCGCCGGGCGGCGTGTCGCTGAAGCAGACGCGGACCTCGCGGTACGTGCTGCCGGGCTCCGCCCCGACGACGAGGACGGCGGCCGTCACCGGCCACCCCAGCACCTCCACCCCGCCGGCGCAGGAACTGGCGGAGCCGGTGCCGGCGGACGCGGGCGGCAGGGCGGGGACGAGCAGCGCGGTTGCGGCGGCGGCGAGCAGGGCGCGGGTGCGCATGAGGACCTCCGGACGTAGGGGTGCCTGCTACACGTCCGGGCGAGGCGTTCCTTACGCGGCTCGTAGCATGAACGGCATGACCGTCGACGCCGCCGCCGTCGAGCGCGCGCTCGACGAGATCCGCCCGCACCTGCACGGCGGCATCGAACTCGTCGCCATCGACGGCGACGTGGTGCGCGTGCGGATGCACGGCGAGTGCGCCGACTGCTCGTTGCAGCAGGTGACGTTGCGGACCGGTGTCGAACGCGTCGTCCGCGCCCGCGTCCCGGCCGTCGCCGCCGTCGTGGCCGACCCGGTCGCGGGAGGGGAGACCTGCCGATGAGGCTCGCGAGCCAGGCGCCGTTCCCGTACGTCCGCCCGGGGCGGGTCTGCTACATCGAGCAGACGGGCGAGCAGGTGGTCCAGATCACGACGATCGGCGACCTTCGGGAGGCGGTCGGCCGCGCCCGGGCGGGCGGGTCCCGGCTGCTCGCGGTCTGGCCGGGGGAGTGGCGTTCGGACCTGTTCCTGATCGACGACCTCGACGCGCTCGCGGCGAACATCGGCTAGCCGGTGCCCGCCCTGGCGGCGGCGTGCTCCAGCGTCTCGCGCAGGTACCGCAGCGAGTCGGCGTCGTCCTCGTCGCCCGGGTGCGGGCCGCGCAGCCGGATCGTGAACGACGCCACGTCCGCCGCGTCCCACCGGGCGCGGTAGAAGTCCAGCCGCGCCGGGTCGGGCGCCCGGCCGGTCAGCGACTCGTACCGGTCGTGCGAGTCCAGCCACCACAGGTCGCGCTCGGGCGGCGCGAGCGCGACGGTGTCCCAGTCGACCAGGCGCGGGCCGGCGGGGGTGGCGAGGAGGTTGCCGGGGTGCGGCTCGCCGTGGGTCACGACCCAGTCGTCGCGCGGTGCGGGCGGCGTCGCGTCGATGCGTTCGAGCAGCCGCGTCACGAGGCCGGCATGCGTCGCGAGCGTCTCGCGCGCGCCCTCCGCGAACGGCCCGCCGTCCCACCGCTCGTTCAGCGCGCGCAGCGCGGCGCGCACCGCGTCCGTCCCCGGCACGGCAACCTCGTCCACGCGCGTGAACGACGGCGCCGGCGCGGTGTGCAGCGCGGCGAGGACGCGTTGCGCATCGTCCGGCGGCACCGGCTCCGGCAGCACGGTGAGGGCTGGGTACACGGCGACCGACCAGCGGTCGGCCAGCCGCCGGACCGGCTCGCCGACCGGCGCTACGACGGCGTCGACCGCCAGCGCGGCTGCCGTGCGCAACGCGGCCGACAGCCCGGCGAAGACCTCGTCGCGCGCCGAGCCCAGCCACGCCTTCTCGTCCAGGTCGTCGACGCTGACGAACCACGCGCCGTCGGCCAGCCAGTGGTACCCGCCGAAGCCGACCGGCAGGTACTCGAACGCCTCGACGGCCAGGCCCCACCCCGCTCGCAACGCTGCGGCGACGTCGCGCTCGTCCAGCCCCGGCGGGCGTGACTTCATGCGCCGATGATCCTCTCTGCGACACTCGACGCATGCCCGACAAGCCCTGGGTGATGCGGACCTACGCCGGCCACTCCAGCCCGGCCGAGTCGAACGCGCTGTACCGGCGCAACCTGGAGAAGGGCCAGACCGGCCTCTCCGTGGCGTTCGACCTGCCGACGCAGACCGGCTACGACCCCGACGACGAGCTGGCGCGCGGCGAGGTCGGCAAGGTCGGCGTGCCGGTCAGCCACGCCGGCGACATGCGCGCGCTGTTCGACGGCATCCCGCTCGGCGAGATGAACACGTCGATGACGATCAACGCCACCGCGATGTGGCTGCTCGCGCTCTACCAGGTCGTCGCGGAGGAGCAGGGCGCGGACGTGAGCGCGCTCGCCGGGACGACGCAGAACGACATCGTCAAGGAGTACCTGTCGCGCGGGACGTACGTGTTCCCGCCCGGGCCGAGCCTGCGGCTGATCACCGACATGGTCGCCTACACCGTGACGGCGATGCCCCGGTGGAACCCGATCAACATCTGCTCGTACCACCTCCAGGAGGCGGGCGCGACGCCGGTGCAGGAGATCGCGTACGCGATGTGCACGGCGATCGCGGTGCTCGACGCGGTGCGCGACAGCGGGCAGGTGCCGCCGGAGCGGTTCGGCGACGTGGTGGCGCGGATCTCGTTCTTCGTCAACGCGGGCGTCCGCTTCGTCGAGGAGATGTGCAAGATGCGCGCGTTCGTCGCGCTGTGGGACGAGGTGACGCGCGAGCGGTACGGCGTCGCCGACCCGAAGCAACGCCGCTTCCGCTACGGCGTGCAGGTCAACTCGCTGGGGCTGACGGAGGCGCAGCCGGAGAACAACGTCCAGCGGATCGTGCTGGAGATGCTCGCGGTGACGCTGTCGAAGGACGCGCGGGCGCGCGCCATCCAGCTCCCGGCGTGGAACGAGGCGCTGGGCCTGCCGCGCCCGTGGGACCAGCAGTGGTCGCTGCGGCTCCAGCAGGTGCTGGCGTACGAGACCGACCTGCTGGAGTACGACGACCTGTTCACCGGCTCGGTCGTGGTCGAGGCGAAGGTCGCCGAGCTGGTCGCGGGCGCGAAGGCGGAGATCGACCGGGTGCAGGCGATGGGCGGCGCGGTCGAGGCCGTCGAGTACATGAAGGGCGCGCTCGTCGCCTCCCACGCCGAACGCCGCCGCCGCGTCGAGTCCGGCGACCTCACGGTCGTAGGGGTCAACAAGTTCACGACCACCGAGCCGAACCCGCTCCTCGCCGACCTCGACGCCGCGATCCTCACCGTCGACCCGGCGGTCGAGCACCGTGCCGTCCAGGCGATCGGCGCGTGGCGGGCGGCACGGGACGGGCAGGCCGTGGACGAGGCGTTGCGCGCGCTGCGCGACGCGGCGAAGACCGGCGCGAACCTCATGGGGCCGAGCCTCGCCGCCGCCCGCGCCGGGGTGACGACCGGCGAGTGGGCGGGGGCGTTGCGGGAGGTGTTCGGCGAGTACCGCGCGCCGACCGGCGTCTCGGCGGTCGCGCCCGGCGAGGCGGGGGAGGAGCTGGCGGCGGTCCGCGCGGAGGTGAAGGCGGCGGGCGAGGCGCTGGGCCGGCGGCTGAAGCTGCTCGTCGGCAAGCCCGGCCTGGACGGCCACAGCAACGGCGCCGAGCAGATCGCGGTGCGCGCCCGCGACGCCGGCTTCGAGGTCGTCTACCAGGGCATCCGGCTGACGCCCGCGCAGATCGTCGCGGCGGCGGTCGAGGAGGACGTCCACTGCGTCGGCCTGTCGATCCTCTCCGGCAGCCACCTGGAGCTCGTTCCGGACGTCGTGAACGGGCTGCGGGAGGCCGGGATGGGCGACGTCCCGGTCGTCGTCGGCGGGATCATCCCGGAGGCGGACGCGCGGGAGCTGCGGGCGGCGGGCGTGGCGGCGGTGTTCACGCCGAAGGACTACTCGATGAACGCGATCATGCGGGAGATCGTCGCCACCATCCGGCGCGCGAGCTCCTCGTGACCGGGTTTCGCGGCGCGGCCGGGCGGGCATAAGCGCGCGGTACCTCTCCGGGGATAGCAAGGGGCCGCACCAGTGGACGTCCGCGCGCGCACGACGCTGCCCGCCGAGGTGACGGCCCCCGCCGAGGCACGCGCGTTCGCGCGCGAGGCCGTGGAGCGCGGCCGCGCCGCCGTCCACCTGGACGACGTGGCCCTCGTCGTCAGCGAGCTCGTCACCAACGCCGTCCTGCACGGCGTCGGCGACGTCGTGCTCGACGTGACGGTGGACGACCGGGCGGTCCGGGTGGAGGTCGCGGACGCGGCGCCGACGCTGGCGCCGCCGCGCGAGGCCGCGCCGGACGGCGAGTCCGGGCGCGGGCTGCTGCTGGTCTCCCGCCTCGCCCGCCGGTGGGGCGTCCGCCCCGAGGGCCGCGGCAAGGTCGTCTGGGCCGACCTGGCCGGCTAGTCCTCCTCGAACAGGAACGCCTGGCGCACGCCGGTGAGGTCCACGATCCGCGTGAGCGTGCGGCTCGGCTGCCGCACCACCAGCTTGCTGCCCTCCGCGGCCCACCGCCGGGCCCCCATGAGCAGCACGGCCAGCCCGCTCGAGTCGGCGAACGTCACCCCGCTGAGGTCCATGACGACGTCGGGGACCTCGTCGCGGTTGAGCAGCCCGAGGAACGTCTCCCGCAGGATCGGCGCGCTGCCGATGTCCAGCTCGCCGGAGACGTGCAGCACGGAGCAGCCCTCGTCGTAGACGACCCGGAGATCGGGGCGGGCACGCACGTCTGACCGTCTCCCTCGTCTGGGTCGAGGGGCCCCTGGGGCCGCCGGGAGGGAGAAGTCCTCACGGCTGCTGTCTCAACCGGCGTTCCCCCCGTTCTACGCGACGCGCAGGCGTGGCGCAAGCGTGGGATTTCGGCGGCATCCTGGCCGGTGGGACACTCTGTGCTTCCCAGGAGCGACGTTCGCGAGGAGTACGGGTGGCGCGGGAGTTCCGCAAGGTAGGGGTCGTCGGGCTCGGCACGATGGGCGCGGGGATCGCGGAGGTGCTGGCTCGCAACGGCCTCCAGGTCGTCGGCGTGGAGCCGACCGAGGAGGCGCTGGAACGCGGCCTCGGCCACATCCGGCACTCGACCGAGCGGGCCCTCAGCCGCGGCAAGCTCACCGAGGAGGAGCAGGCCGCGATCTTCGAGCGCATCGAGCTGACGACGGCGCTGGAACGCCTCGCCGACGTCGACCTGGTCGTGGAGGCGATCCCGGAACGCCTCGACCTCAAGGCGGACCTGTTCGCGCGGCTGGACCAGATCTGCCCGCCGGAGACGGTGCTGGCCACCAACACCTCCGCGCTGTCGGTGACCGAGCTCGCCGTCGCCACCAACCGGCCGTCCCGCGTGCTCGGCATGCACTGGTTCAACCCGGCGCCGGTGATGAAGCTGGTCGAGATCATCCGTTCGGTCGTCACCGACCAGGAGGTCGTCGACGACATCGAGGCGCTGGTCGCGCGCATCGGCAAGACCGACGTCACCGCCGGCGACCGGGCCGGGTTCATCGCCAACGCCCTGCTGTTCGGCTACCTCAACAACGCCGTCCGCATGCTGGAGTCCCGCTACGCGACGGCGGAGGACATCGACGCGGCGATGCGGTTCGGCTGCGGCCACCCGATGGGGCCGCTCGCGCTGCTCGACCTGATCGGCCTGGACTCGGCGTACGAGATCCTGGACACGATGTACCACCAGACGCGGGACCACCTGCACGCGCCCGCGCCGATCCTCAAGCAGCTCGTCACCGCCGGGTTCCTCGGCCGCAAGACCGGCCGCGGCTTCTACGCGTACGAGGAGCCGGACAGCCCGCGCGTCGTCACCGGCGCGGCCCCCGCCGAGGTCGCGGAGCCGGCGCGCGAGATCGGCCGCATCGGCGTCGTCGGCACCGGCACCATGGCCTCCGGCATCGTCGAGGTCTGCGCCAAGGCCGGCTACGACGTCGTGTACCGCGCGCGGTCCGCCGACAAGGTCGCGGCGACGCGGAAGGCGTTGGAGAAGTCGCTGGAGAAGGCCGTCCAGCGCGGCAAGCTGGACGAGGCGGGCCGCGACGCCGCGCTCGGCCGCGTCACCGGCACCGTCGAGCTGGACGACCTCGCCGACTGCGACCTCGTGATCGAGGCGGTGGTCGAGGACCTGGACGTCAAGCGCGCGCTGTTCGCGGCGCTGGACGAGGTCGTCAAGCCGGGCGCCGTGCTCGCGACGACCACGTCGTCGTTGCCGGTCATCGAGTGCGCGGCGGCGACGTCGCGGCCCGAGGACGTCGTCGGGATGCACTTCTTCAACCCGGCGCCGGTGATGAGGCTGGTCGAGGTCGTGCCGACGGTGCGCACGTCCGACGACACGGTCGCGGTCGCCCGGGCTCTGTCGTCGAGGCTCGGCAAGCACCCGGTGGTCTGCGGCGACCGGGCCGGGTTCATCGTCAACGCGCTGCTGTTCCCGTACCTCAACGACGCCGTGCGGATGCTCGAGGAGCACTACTCGAACGTCGATGACATCGACTACGCGATGAAGCTCGGCTGCGGCCACCCGATGGGGCCGTTCGAGCTGCTCGACGTGGTCGGGCTCGACGTGGCGCTGGCGATCCAGCAGACGCTGTACCTGGAGTTCCGCGAGCCCGGCTTCGCGCCGGCGCCGTTGCTGGAGCACCTGGTGACGGCCGGGTACCTCGGCCGCAAGACCGGCCGCGGCTTCCGGGACTACTCGACACGCTAGCTCCCCTCCTGTACACTGTGTACATGTCCTACCCGTTGACCGTCAGCGAGGCGCGCGCGTCGTGGCCCGCGGTGCTCGACCGCGCGCTCGCGGGCGAGGTGCCGCTGGTGGCCGCGCCGGGCGGCGTGCGGGCGGTGCTGCTGCGGGCCGAGCTCGCGGTGCTGCTGGGCGCGCCGGAGGCCGCCGGGCCGGTGCCCCGGGCCGCGGCGATGCTGCGGCTGCTCGTCGACGGCGCGCCGCAGCGGGTGGCCGTGCGCGCGCCCGGCGCGACCGGCTTCTTCGACCTCGTGGCGCCGGGCGTGTGGATGCAGGTACGGGAGAGCCGCGAACGGTTCGCGACGCTGCTCGCCGGGGCGGCGGAGGCGGCGCAGGGCGTGCGGCGCGGGGAGGAGGAGTACGCGGTGGTCGACGCGGACCAGCTGGCGGCGGACCTGGCGCGCGTGTGGCCGTTCGCGCCGGAGGTGCTCTACGAGGCGGGCGGCGTGGCGGTGTGGCTGCCGGAGCTCGCGGTCTACGGCCGGGGTGCCGACCTCGACGCCGCGACCGCCGACCTGCTGGCCGAGCTGCGGGTCTACGCGGACGAGTGGCAGGCCGAGCTGCGGTTCGCGCCGAACCACCGCGACCGGATCGGCTGGGTGCGCCGCATCCAGCTCGCCCGCGACGACGCCGCGCTGTCGGGGCTGCTGGACGACGAACCGCGGGTGGCGTGAGACCGGCGACACACGCGGACCTGCACACGTTCTGCCGGATCGACGGGTGGGTGGACGCGGACGCGGCGGCGGGGCGGCCGCGCGGCGACCACGTCCGCTACCGGCGCGTGCTCGGCAACGGCGAGGTGCTGCGTACCAAGGTCAGCCACGGCAGCGGCGAGGTCGGCGGCGCGCTGTTCCGGCACGTCCTGCGCGACCAGCTCCGCGTGACGGAGGAGGCGTTCTGGCGGGCGGTGCGCACCCGCCGGCCACCCGTGCGGCCGGAGGACGGGGCGGTGCCGGAGCCGTCGCGCGCGTTGCCGCTCTGGCTGGTGCGGCGGCTGCGCGACCAGGCGGGCGTTCCGGAGGCGGAGATCGCGACCATGGACCCGGCGGCCGCGCGCGCCGCCTGGGAGGCTTGCGCGCAGGCGCCATAGGCGTCAGCCGCGTCGCCACCACCGACGGCGGGCCGGTCCCTGGCGAACGAGCAGCGCGAACTCGCGGCGCTGCCTGTTGTACTCCTCGACCGCGTGCGCACGATCGGTACGGAACTTGCGCCTCTTGCTCGGGTGAAGCCAGCCGGGATCGGTGACAGTCAGCACCTCTCCCAGGCTGACAACGAGGTCGTCAGCCGCCGTGGCGGTGGCCGCATCAGAGTTCGCGCGAACGTGCCGTGCACAGGCGAGCAGTTCGGCGGTGTCGACCATGATCTGATCCAGCAACTCGGCGAGGACACGCCACGCGCTGAGGCCCATCACCACATTGGCGAAGTTGGCCGAAGTGGAGGCCAGCGCGGACACGATCTCGATCCGGAGCCGGACCCGATCGATGCTGCTCTCGAAGGCGTCGCACGCGGCCGCGCGCCGCCGCCTACGCCCGGCCTTTCCCGCCAGCGCTCGTACGCCGGCGCCCGCGCTCTCGGCGGTGACTGTCTGAGTCAGCGTTGCCGCGATGGTTTCGAGTCCGACCATTCCCTCAGCATCGGCCGGGGGTGTGACAACTTCCGCCCCGCGCCGCCTGGGACGCCTGGTGCGCCCGCGCGCAGGGGCCGTGACTACCCTGCGGGGGTGTCCGTACGACTCGTGGCGGTGGCGTTCGAGGCGCGGGACCCGGCGCGGCTGGCGGAGTACTGGGCCGGCCTGCTCGCCGGTGCCGAGACGCCGGTCGGCGTGCGGTTCTTCCCCGGCGAGGCCGCGCAGCCGGGTCCGAACCGGCTGCACCTGCACCTGACCAGCGACAGCGACGCGCACCAGCGGGAGACCGTGGCACGGGCACTGGACCTCGGCGGACGGCACCTCGACGTGGGGCAGCGGCCGGAGGAGGGGCACGTCGTCCTCGCCGACCCGGAGGGCAACGCGTTCTGCGTCATCGAGCCCGGCAACGCCTACCTGGCCGGGTGCGGCTTCCTCGGCGAGGTGGCCTGCGACGGCACCCGCGAGGTGGGCCTGTTCTGGAGCGCGGCGCTCGGCTGGCCGCTGGTGTGGGACCGCGACGGCGAGACGGCGGTCCAGTCGCCCAGCGGCGGCACCAAGGTCGCGTGGAGCGGCACGGCGCCGGTGCGCGGGCAGGGGCGGCGGCAACGCTTCGAGCTCGTCACGACCGGCGACGCGGCGGCGGCGGCGGACCGGCTGGTCGCGCTCGGCGCGACCCGGCTCGGCGGCGACCTGCTGGCCGACCCGGACGGGCAGGAGTTCCGGCTGCTGCCCGGCTGACGTCAGCCGAACGCGCACCAGGCGCCGTCGTCCACGCACCCCTCGCACTCGAGCTCGACGGTCGCGTGCGCGATGCCGAACGGCGCGGAGACGGCCCGCTTGACCTCGGTCGCGACGACCTGCGCCTCCTCCAGCGACGGGTGCCCCGCGACGACGACGTGCACCGACAGCGCGTGCCGGGCGCCGTCGAGGCTCCACACGTGCAGGTCGTGCACCGACTCGACACCGGGCACGGCGGCCATGGTGGCGGCGACGTCGGCGGGGGAGACGCCGCGGGGCGTGCCTTCGAGGAGGACGGCGTTGGTCTGCCGGAGCAGCGCCCAGCCGCCGCCGAGGATGAGCACGGCGACGAGCGCGGACGCGACCGCGTCTAGCCGGTCGAACCGCCCGGTGACGGCGATGACGAGGCCGGTCACCGCGACGACGAGCGACGCGAGCGCGTCGCCGGCGAGGTGCAGCCAGGCGGAGCGGGCGCCGAGGTCCCGCTCGCGGCGCAGCCCCCAGGCGGCGAGGCCGTTGACGACGAACGCCACCCCCGCCACCGCCAGCACCAGCCCGCCCCGCACGGGCGACGGCGAACGGAGCCGCTCGACGGACGCGTACAGCAGCAGGGCGGAGAGGCCGACGACGGCGAGCGCGTTGGCCTGCGCGGCGAGCACGCCGCCGCGCACCCAGCCGTACGAACGCCCCTCGGTCGGGGCGCGGCGGGCGAGGCGGACGGCGCCGAGCGCGAGGCCGACGGCGGCGACGTCGGTGAGGTTGTGGGCGGCGTCGGCGAGCAGCGCGACGCTGTGCGCGGCGAGGCCGAACGCCACCTGCGCGACGACGACGAGCACGTTCGCCGCGAGCGCCCAGCGGAGGCGTTCGGCGGTGTGGTGGTGCCCGTGGCCGTGGCCCATGTCACACGATTCTGCTCTTGACACGGAGCGACGCCGTGTAAAGCATCGGTCGCATGCCGGAGGTGCGCGACGCGCTGCTCGATGCCGCGTACGACCTCGCCGTGACGACGGGCTGGCAGCGGACCCGGATGGCCGACGTGGCCGCCGCGGCGGGGGTGTCGCGGCAGACGGTCTACGACCGGTTCGGCAGCCGCGACGCGCTGGCGGCGGCGCTGGCGCTGCGCGAGACGCAACGCTTCCTCGACGGCGTGGAGCGCGCGCTGGCCGCGCACGCGGAGCCGGTGGAGGCGATCGCGGCGGCGGCGGCGTTCGCGCTGGACGCGGCCCGCGACAACCCGTTGCTGCGGTCGATCCTCACCGACGAGGGCGGGCTGCTGCCCTATGTCACGACCCGCGCGGAGCCGCTGGTCGACGCGGCGCGGGCGCGGCTGGCGGCGTACGTGACGTCCCGCTGGGACGCGGCCAACGCCGCCGAGGCCGCCGAGGTGGTCGTCCGCCTCGCGCTGTCCTACATCGTCCTGCCCGGCGACGCGACCGCCGCGCGGCGGATCGCCGACGTCGCGACGCACGTCCTCGACGCCCGGAAGGTGACCGCCCCATGAGCACCCACGACCTCTACGTGACGCCGACGGACAACGGCGGCTGGGCGGTGCCGATGGCCGGCAGCGCGCACTTCTCCTGGGAGTACGACGACGGCCGGCAGCGCCTGCTCGACCTCTACGCCAAGGGGAAGGCGAAGCAGTGGGACGCCGCGACCCGCATCGACTGGTCGCTCGACGTCGACCCCACCAATCCGCTCGGCATGCCGCCGGAGGCGAGCCCGCTCTACGGCTCGCCGACCTACGACCGGCTCAACGAGCGGGAGCGCGACGAGCTGACCCGGCACATGGTGTCGTGGCAGTGGAGCCAGTTCCTGCACGGCGAGCAGGGCGCGGCGGTCTGCGCGTCCCGGCTGGTCGAGGCGGTGCCGGACCTGGACGCGAAGTTCTACGCCGCCACGCAGGTGATGGACGAGGCGCGGCACGTCGAGACGTACGCGCGGTTCCTCCAGGAGAAGATCGGGCTGCTCTACCCGATCAACACCCACCTCCAGGCGCTGCTCAACGACACGCTGACCGACAGCCGCTGGGACATGCCGTACCTCGGCATGCAGGTGCTCATCGAGGGCGTCGCGCTGGCGGCGTTCGGCGTGTTCCGCGAGGCGGCGCAGACGCCGCTGCCGAAGCAGATCCTGGCCTACATCATGCAGGACGAGGCCCGGCACGTGGCGTTCGGGCGGCTGGCGCTGAAGGACGCCTACCGCGACCTGACGAGCAAGGAGCGCGACGAGCGCGAGGAGTTCGTCGTCGAGGGCTGCTACCTGCTGCGCGACCGGTTCCAGGGGCGCGAGGTGTGGGAGGCGATGGGCTTCGACGTCGAGGAGTGCGTGCGCTACGTCGAGCACTCGCCGTTGATGAAGATGTACCGGTCGCTGCTGTTCACCCGCATCGTGCCGATCGTCAAGGACATCGGCCTGTGGGGCGAGAAGATCCAGAAGGCGTACGCCGACATGGGCGTCCTCGACTACGCCGCCACGGACATCGACTCGATGATGCGGCAGGACGAGGAGATCGCCGACCGCATCGACGAGGAGAAGGCGCTGCGCGAGCGGGCCGACCAGGTGCACGAGACCATCGCGCTCGGCGCGGACGCGTGACAATGGCGGCGTGACCAACGCCGCGACGTTGCTGGGTCTGCTCGCCGACGAGGACCGGCTGAAGGTCGTCGCCGCCCTCGCGCTCGGCGCCCGCACGACCGTCGACGTCCGCAACGCCGCCGGGCTCGACGGCCGCGCGGCCGGCAAGGCGCTGGCGCGGCTCGAGGACGCCGGCCTGGTCGTCGCCGACGGCGACGCGTGGACGCTGGACACGGCGCTGCTGCGCGAGGCGGCGCGGGCGGGCGCGGTGGCGCCGCCGGAGGAGGACTACGGCGCCGTCGACGCGGAGACCGCGAAGGTGCTGCGGACGTTCCTGCGCGACGGGCGGATCGTGAAGATGCCGGCGCAGCGCGGGCGGCGCCGGCTGCTGCTGGAGCACGTGGTGCAGGTGTTCGAGCCGGGGGAGCGGTACGCGGAGAAGGACGTCAACGTCATGCTGCGGGCGTTCACCGACGACTACGTGACGATCCGCCGCTACCTCGTGGACGAGGACCTGCTGGCGCGGGAGGCCGGCGTCTACTGGCGCAGCGGCGGCCCGGTGGTGCTGTAGCCCGCGACGTCCGGTGATCAATGCTGCGCGGCGTACGGGCTGACGCTCGGCGGCGCCGCACGGTTGGCGCGCCGGCCTACTCCTCCTCGCTCGTCCGCGCGGCGAGGAGGCGGCGGTAGGAGTCGAGGCGGTCGGCGGACGCGTGGCCCTCGGCGACGCGTTCGGCGACGCCGCAGTCGTCGGCGGTGGCGGTGTGGTCGCAGTGCGGCAGGCACTCGGCGGCGCCGGGCGCGAGGTCGGGGAACGCCCGCAGCACCGAGTCCGGCGTGACGTGCCCGAGCCCGAACGACCGGATCCCCGGCGTGTCCACGACCCACCCGCCCTCGGGCAGGGACAGCGCGATCGCGGTGACGGAGGTGTGCCGGCCCTTGCCGGCGCCGCTGACGGTGCCGGTGCGGCGCAGCGCGTCGGGGACGAGGGCGTTGACGAGGGTGGACTTGCCGACGCCGGAGTGGCCGACGAGGACGCTGACCCGGTCGCGGAGGCGTTCGCGCACGGCGTCGGGCGGGGTGCCGCGCTGGGTGGTGACGGTCGGCACGTCGAGCGGCGCGTACAGCGCGAGCAGCTCGTCCGGCGACGCCAGGTCGGTCTTGGTGAGGCAGAGCAGCGGGTCGAGCCCGGCGTCGAACGCCGCCACGAGGCACCGGTCGACCAGCCGCCGGCGGGGCGGCGGGTCGGCGAGCGCGACGACGACGACGAGCTGGTCGGCGTTGGCGACGACGGGGCGTTCGACCGGGTCGGTGTCGTCGGCGGTGCGCCGCAGCAACGACGTGCGCGGTTCGAGGCCGACGATGCGCGCGAGCGCGTCGGTGCGGCCGGACACGTCGCCGACGAGGCGCACCCGGTCGCCGACGACGACGGGGGTGCGGCGCACCTCGCCGCCGCGCATCGCGACGACCTCGCGGCCGTCGACCAGGCAGGTGAACCGGCCCCGGTCGAACGTCACGACGGTCCCGACGACGGCGTCCGCGTGCTTCGGCCGGGTGCGGGTGCGCGGCCGCGACCCGGGCGAGGGGCGGACGCGGACGTCGTCCTCGTCCAGCTCGCGGCGGCTCACCCGAGCATCGCCGCCCAGCGGTCGGCGAAGTCCGGCATGGTCTTGCCGACGGTCTCCGCGCCGAGCACGTCGACCTCGACGGCGAGGCCGAGCACGGCGGCGGCGTGGACGAGGCGGTGGTCGTCGTACGTCGCGAACGGCCCGGGCCGCAACGGCCCCGGCGTGACGGTGAGCGAGTCGGCGGTGTCGGCGACCCGCGCGCCGTGGGCGGCGAGCTCGGTCCGCAACGCCGCCAGCCGGTCGGTCTCCTGCGCCCGCAGGTGGCCGATGCCGCGCAGCGCGCACGGGCCGGACGCGACGCAGGCGACGGCGGCGAGCACCGGTGCGACCTCGCCGGCGTGGCGCAGGTCCACGTCGAACGCCGCCACCGCCGCCGGGCCGCGCAGCGTCAGGCCGGCGCCGTCGAGGGTCCAGCGGGCACCGGCGCGTTCGAGCAGCGCGGGCAGGGCGGCGCCGGGCTGGTCGGTGGTGACCGGCCAGCCGGGCACGCGTACGGTGCCGCCGGTGACAACGGCCGCCGCGAGGAACGGCGCGGCGTTCGACAGGTCCGGCTCCACCTCGACGTCGTGCGGCCGGTACCCGCCGGGCGCGACGGTCCAGGTGTCGCCGTCGGCGGCGACGGTCGCGCCGAACGCCCGCATCATCGCGACGGTCATGTCCAGGTGCGGCCGGCTCGGGACCGGCGGCCCCTCGTGCCGCAGCACCAGTCCGTCGTCCATGAGCGGGCCGGCGAGCAGCAGCCCGGAGACGAGCTGCGACGACGCGCTCGCGTCCACGGTGACCGCGCCGCCGCGCAGCGACCCGCGACCCAGCACGCGCAACGGCACCGCCTCGCCGTCGACCTCCGCGCCGAGCGCGCGGAGCGCGGCGACGAGGGGGGACAGCGGGCGTTCGGACATGCGCGGGTCGCCGGTGAACGCCGTGACGCCGGAACGCAGCGCCGCCAGCGCGGGCAGGAAGCGCGCGGCGGTGCCGGCGTTGCCGACGGAGACGGCGGTGTCGCCGCGCGCGCCGGCGACGGACCCGGTGACGTGCCAGTCGCCGTCGTCGGCGACGGTCGCGCCCAACGCCTGGAGCGCGGCGAGCATCAGCGTCGTGTCACGGGCGCGCAGCGGCTCCCGCAGCCGGGACGTGCCGGGCGCCAGCGCGGCGAGGACGAGGGCGCGGTTGGTGACGGACTTCGAGCCGGGCAGGCGGACGACGGCCTCGACCGGACCGGTCGCGACGGGGGCGCGCCAGGTGCTCAGCGGGCCTGGCCGGGTCAGGCCGGGGTGGGGACGGTCCGGCGGCGACGGCGGCCGGCGACGACGAGGGCGGTGCCGCCCGCGACCGCACCCGCACCGGCGGCGACCAGCCCGGTGACCTCGGCCCCCGTGAACGGCAGGCCGGAACGCGAGGGGCGCACCGACGGCTTGACCGTCTTGGTGCCCTCGACGCATACCCCCGAGTAGGTGTCGCACGGCGCCTGGGCCGAGGCGACCCCGGTACCGAGCACCGCACAGGCGGTCAGCGCGAGAGTGCCGAGGACGCGTCGCATCACTAACTCCTTGGTGGAACGTTGTACGCATCGTGACAGCCTGTAACCGCCTGTGCAAGCCCGGATCGTACTCACCCGTCCGTTGTGCCCGGAACTTTTGGGATGCGCCGGATTCGGGCACAGTGAGGGTTCCGCCTACGTGTGCCGATTAGGTCTCTGATGCTGCGCAACGACTTCCGTCACACTGCCGCGCCCACCGCGCTGCGCGCGCCCCGCACGAGGGTGCAGCGCACCCTGCTGCGCTACGGCGTCCGGCCGCTGCTCGGCGTGCTCGACGTGGCGGCGTTCCTCGCCGCGGTCGCGGTCGTCGGCGAGCCGCTGCTCGGGATGCACCTGGTGCTGCTCGCGTTGACGATCGCGCTGTTCGCGAGCGCCGGGCTGTACCGGCCGCGGCTGTCACTCTCCGTCCTCGACGACCTGCCGTCGCTCGTCGGCCGCCCGCTCGCCGCGGCGGCCGTGACGACGACCGCCGGCGTCGCGCTGCACGCCTCCGCGCGGGTCGCGCCGCTGCTCGTGCTGGCGGCGGTGTTCGCGGGCGCCGTCGTCGTGCTCCGCTGCCTCGGCTACGGCGTGGTCCGCCGCTGCCGCCGCGACGGCGTAGTCGGGCACCCGACGCTGGTGCTCGGCGCGGGCCGCGTCGGCGGCCACGTCGCGCAGCTCCTCCTCGACCACCCCGAGTACGGCCTGCGCCCGGTCGGCTTCGTCGACTCCGACCCGCTGCTCGCCGAGCACGAGCGCCCGATCCCGCTGCTCGGCGGCAACGAGGCGCTGTCCAGCGCGATCGTGGAGTTCGGCGTGCACGACGTGATCGTGGCGTTCGGCTCGGCGCCGGAGTCGCAGATGGTCGACGTCATCCGCACCTGCGACCGGCTGGACACCGAGATCTTCTTCGTGCCGCGGCTGTTCGAGCTCGCCTCCGGCAACCGCGACACCGACCAGGTGTGGGGGCTGCCGCTGGTGCGCATGAAGCGCGCGGCGTTCCGGTCCCCGTCGTGGCGGCTCAAGCGCGCGCTCGACGTGCTGCTGGCCGGCACGGCGTTGCTGCTGCTGGCGCCGGTGATGGCGGTCTGCGCCCTCGCGGTCCTCGCCGAGGGCGGGCGCGGCATCTTCTTCGGGCAGGAGCGGGTCGGGCTCGACGGCCGGCCGTTCACGGTCTGGAAGTTCCGGTCGATGCGCCCGCGCGACGAGAGCGACTCGCAGACCACGTGGTCGATCGCCAACGACTCCCGCGTCGGCCCGGTCGGCCGCATCCTGCGCAAGACGTCGCTGGACGAGCTGCCGCAGCTCTGGAACATCCTGCGCGGCGACATGAGCGTCGTCGGCCCGCGGCCGGAGCGCCCGCACTTCGCGGCGGCGTTCGCGGCGTCGTTCCCGCGCTACGACCACCGCCACCGGGTGCCGGTCGGGCTGACCGGCTGGGCGCAGGTGCACGGGCTGCGCGGCGACACGTCGATCGAGGACCGCGCGCGGTTCGACAACTTCTACATCGAGAACTGGTCGCTGTGGACCGACGTGAAGATCGTCGTCCGCACCCTCGGCCACGTCGTCCGCGGCACCGGCGCCTAGGGCGTGTCTCACGACTCCGCTGGCCTACTGCGCGACGGCCGGCACGGCGCCTCGCGGCGTTGTCGGAGGCACCGATAGCGCTGCTATCGGCACCTCCTCCGCCTTGCGATCCACCACGCCGGCCGCCGCTCGTCACGGCCGGGAGCCGTGAGACACGCCCTACGCGAACACGGGCCGGGTCCAGAAGTTCCGTACCGAACGCGCCGCCCGCTCCCACCAGCGACCCGCGCGCGGGTGCACCACGATGCGGCGCTCCGCGCGGAACGGCCCCGTGTCGTCCACCCCGTCGAAGAACGCGTCGCCGCTCGGCGCGACGTCGACCGCGAGCTCGGCGTCGGTGGCGAGCGGCTGCGGCACGATCCGCAGGGAGTACGCGCCGGCGACGGGCGTGCGGTACCGCACCCGCCACACCGCCTCCGCGCCTGGGTCGAGCGCGGCGAAGTCGTCCACGACGAGGTGCCCGCCCTCGCGCTGCGGCGTGACGGCGAGGACGTTGCCGTCGCGGACGACCTCCTCGACCGTCGCGGCGGCCGGCAGCGCGAACGACACGAAGCTGCGCGACTGCCCCGGGTGCTCGATGCCGGAGACGTAGCGGGGGAGGCCGCCGGCGGGGGCGGTGTTGCGCAGGCGGTAGGTGCGTTCGGTGACGGCGGCGTCGCGGTCGACGCGCACCGTCACGGCGACCGAGAGGCGGGCGTAGTAGTCGAGCTTGTTCCCCTCGCCGGCGCCGCCGCCGAAGTTCTGGATCGTCGCCATCGCGAGGTCGGTGGTGTCGTCGCGGACGGCGCCGCTCGCGCCGCCCGCCTCGAACGCCCGCTGCTCGTCCGGCCGCGCCGACCAGACGGCGACGTGCCGCCCGGCGGCGGCGTCGCCGAGGGCGGAGGCGAGCGCGAGAGCCGGCGCGCCGCCGGAGAACAGCCGGTGCACGACCGCGTCGGCCGCGACGCGGAGCCGGCGGCGGCGCTCGTCCTGGCCCGCGTGCGTGTCGGGGACGCCGGCGTAGGCGCGGGAGAGCAGCTCGTCCACGGCGTTGTCCTCGTCGAGGGTGCGGCCGTCGCGCAGCTCGGCCGGGCCGGTCGCGCCGAGCACCCGCGCGATCGCCGGGACGTCGAGGGTGAGCACGGCGTCCGGCCGGTGCCCCAGCGAGACGGCCGCGAGCTCGGCGAGGACGCGGGAGGACGTGGGCACGTCGGGGCTCATGTTCGCGTTGCGCCACAGCGTGCTGTCGGCGAGGAACCGGCCGTACCGCGCGACGTAGTCGGGCGGCGCGGGGACGCGGCGGACGTGGGTGCGCGGCTCGGCGACGTCGGCCACGTCGCGGAACGCGCCCACCTCGACCCGCCCGTCCCGCGCGGTGGCCTCGGCGAACACCGAGACGAGGCCGCCGGCGCCGCGCAGCTCGGCGTTGTTCTCGAGCACGACGAGGATGCGCCGCTCGCCGCGCGCGCCGAGGACGCCGCCGAGCGCGTCGAGCAGGTCGGCGTCGCGCCGCAGCGCGTCCGGCACGCCGCCGA